>DVOR01000037.1 GCA_018713405.1 Candidatus Spyradenecus faecavium
GGGGAGGGCGGGGCCGAAGAGCGTGTGCATGCCGGTGACGGGGTCGCAGACGCTCATGGCGTTCCAGGTGTCGCCGTGGTAGCCGGAGCGGACGGTGAGGAAGTCGGTCTTGGCGGGGTCGTACTGGATGGCCATCTTGAGGGCGACCTCGACGGCGACGGAGCCGCTGTCGGCGTAGAAGATCTTGTCCATCGCGGGGGGGGCGATGCGGAGGAGGCGCTTGGCGAGGTCGATGGCGGGCTGGTGGGTGAGGCCGCCGAACATGACGTGGCACATCGTGGCGGCTTGCTCTTGGGCGGCGCGGACGAGGGCGGGGTGGGAGTAGCCGTGGATGGCGCACCACCAGCTGCTCATGCCCTCGACGAGGCGGCGGCCGTCGGCGAGGATGAGCTCGCAGCCCTCGGCGCGGGCGACCTTGTAGGTGGGCTGGGGGGCGACGGTGGAGGTGTAGGGGTGCCAGAGGTGGTCGCGGTCGAAGGGGTCGAAGAGGGCGTCGTTCATGATTGGAGGAGCCTCCTGAGGCGGTTGACGAGGGCGGGGCGGCTGTCGGCGACCTCGATCTTGACGGGGAGGGAGTTGGCGAAGACGGTGCCGTAGCTTTTGGCGACGACGCGGGTGTCCGCGACGACGACGATGCCGCGGTCGCCGCGGCTGCGGATGAGGCGGCCGAAGCCTTGGCGGAAGCGGATGACGGCCTGGGGCAGGGAGAGCTCGGCGAAGGAGGAGCGGCCCTCGCGCTCGATCTTCTCGCAGCGGGCCTTTTGGAGGGGGTCGCCGAAGGTGCCGAAGGGGAGGCGCGCGATGACCACGCAGCTGAGGGCGTCGCCCACCACGTCGACGCCCTCCCAGAAGCTCTGCGCGCCGAAGAGGACGGTGGGGCGGGACTGGGCGCGGAAGGCCTCGGTCATCGCATCGCGGCCCATCGAGGGCGACTGGGCGAGGAGGTCGATGCCCTTGGCGGCGAGGTGGGGGGCGAGGAGCTCGGCGCAGGCGCGGAGCATCTCGTGCGAGGTGAAGAGGGCGAGGGAACGGCCCTTGGCGGTGGTGAAGAGGCTGTACATCAGGCGCGAGAGCTCGAGGATGTAGGCGTCGCCGGTGGTGACCTCGGGCAGGAAGTTGGGCACCGTCACGCAGCATTGGCGCGGGTAGTCGAAGGGGCTCTCGGCGACGAACTCGTCCACGCGGCCGGCGACCTCGGGGAAGGAGAGGCCCAGGCGCGCGCGGATGTAGCCGAAGGAGCCGTGGATGCGCAGGGTGGCCGAGGAGAGGACGAGGGTGGACTTGGTCTTGTAGAGCAGGGCCTGGAGCTGGCGGGCGATGTCCAGCGGGGCGGCGGTGAGGGCGCAGGTGCGCGCGTCGGCCCCCGTCCGGGCCAGCCAATAGACGCGGTTCGGGTCGTCGCCCGCGAGGATGCCGTCCATTTCCGAGCCGAAGCAGGAGAGGCCCTCGGCGGTGGCCTTGAGCAGGCCGATGAGGTCCTCGTAGGGGTTCTCTTGGCCGCCGGGTGGCGAAGCCTCGGCGACGGCGGCGAGGAGCTTGTCCAGCAGGCGGTGGGCGTGGGCGAGCTTGTCGGCGACGGCGTCGCGCCGCGCCTGGATGTCGGCCTCGGGCACGACGTCCTCCGCCGGCACGAAGACGTTCCCGCGCAGGCAGGCCTCGCGTCGGAGCCGGGGCTGGCCGTTGGGGAGGTCGGGCTTGGCGGCGTCGGGCACGGCGCGGTAGCGGACGGTCGTTTCGGTGGTGCGGGCGAGGAAGCCGTGGAGGGTCTCGAAGAGGGCCGTGCCGGCCTTGGCGAGGTCGGCGCCGCAGAGGCGCAGGTCGGCCAGCAGGTCGATGAGGTCGGCGCGGCGCTCGGCCGTGAGCTTCGCCTTGTCCACGAAGTCGACCCTGGCCTGGTGGAAGAGGCTCCCGGCCTCGCGGCCGCGGCCGGGGGCGAGCTTCTGGCACAGGTCGTAGAGCGTGATGGGGGAGAGCTCGCCGGAGAGGAAGTCCGTGGCCGCGGCCTCGATGTTGTGGGCCTCGTCGAAGACGACCTGGGCGTGGGGCGGGAGGAGGGTGCCGGGGTTCTCGAGCTCGGCGAAGACCAGCGCGTGGTTGGCGATGATGAGGTGCGCGCGCAGGGCCGCCTGGCGCGCGGCCTGCAGGAAGCACCGCTTGTAGAAGCGGCAGCTCTTGCCCGTGCATTCGTCGCCGCGGCACCCGAAGTGGCGGACGAAGGCCAGGTCGCCCTTCGCGTGGGTCGGGCGGAAGGCGTCGAGGTCGCCGTCGCGCGTCGTGGAGGCCCAGGCGACGAGGTCGGCGAAGAGCGGGGCCTCGCCCTCGCGCAGCGCCCCGTAGCCGCCCTCGACGTAGAAGCCCAGGCGCTTCAGGCACAGGTAGTTGTTGCGGCCCTTCAGCACCGTCGCGTCCAGCGCCGTGCCCGGCGGCAGGAAGGGCGCCACGATGCGCCGCACCAAGGGCAGGTCCTTCGACAGCAGCTGGGTCTGCAGGTTGCGCGTGTTGGTCGAGACGACGATGGGCAGGTTGTTGGCGCACGCCCACAGCGCGCACGGCACCAGGTAGGCCAGGCTCTTGCCCACGCCCGTGCCGGCCTCGGCCAGGAGGAAGCGCTGCCCGTTGAGCGCGTCGGCCACCGCGTGCGCCATGGCCGTCTGGCCCGCGCGCGGCTCATAGCGGTCGAAGACCTTCGCCAGCTCGCCCCCCTCGCCGAAGATGGCGTCCACGTCCTCCTGGCGCACGGGCGTCCACGAATCCGGCGGCGTCAGCTCGCGGTATTTCACCCGCTGCCACTCTGGGAAGCGGGCGTACCACGCCTCGGCCTCCTCGAAGAGCCGCTCCTTGCGGACGGCGTCCACGGCCGCCGCGAAGTCGCCCCCCGCGTCGCGCAGGCAGGCGGACATCGTGTCCAGCGCCCAGGTGGGCAGGCTCTCCAACCCCGCCTCCACTCAGCCCTCCTGGATGTAGCGCACGGCCTTGATGGAGGCCGCCCGGCGCTCCCCGCGCGGGATCTCGACGATGGCGCCCTCGAGCTTGGCCGGGCCGCCCGCGACCTCGAACTTCGCCGGCACGCCCGTGGTGAACTTCTTGAGCACGGGCGCGAGCTGGCGGCCGATGACGCCCTCCGCCGGGCCGGTCATGCCCAGGTCGGTGATGTAGGCCGTCCCGCCCGGCAGGATCGTCGCGTCGCTGGTCTGCACGTGCGTGTGCGTGCCGAAGACGCACGCCGCCCGGCCGTCGAGCCAATGGCCCAGCGCGATTTTCTCGCTCGTCGCCTCGGCGTGCACGTCCACAAAGACGGGGACGTTCGCCGGGATCTGCCGCAGCGCCCGGTCCACCGCATGGAAGGGGTTGTCCGCCGGCGCCATGAAGACCTGCCCCAGCACGGAGACCACGCCGATCGGCCCCAGGGCCGTCTCCGCCACCGCGGCCGTCGCCCCGGGCGTCCCCTCCGGGAAGTTCGCCGGGCGCACCACGCGCTTGAGTCCGCCGATGTCCGCGTCGAAGCCGCGCTGGCCCCAGGTGTGGTCGCCCAGCGTCAGCAGGTCGGCCCCCGCCCCCAGCAGCTCCTCGGCCAGGGCCCGCGTGATGCCGTTGCCCGCCGCGGCGTTCTCCGCGTTCGCGATGACGGCGTTCACCTCGCCCGCCCCCAACAGCCACTGCGCCACGGCCTTGAACCACGCCCGCCCCGGCGAGCCCACGATGTCACCGACCAGCAAAACCTTCATTGCGCTCCTCTCTCGCTCATGCCCATGAAACCCGCACAGTATACCACATCGGCCCGCCGGCAAAAAGAGGGGACCCCTCGCGGGGCCCCCCTTTGTCGCGCGCGGCGCGGCTCACTTGGCCTTGGCGGCCTTGGCGGCGTTGTTGCGCGCCTTCACGCGCTTCACGTAGGCGGCGCGACGGGCGCGCTTGGCACGCTTGCGGAGTTGCTGACCCATGGTGGTGTGTCCTTTCCGGGGTTGAGGGTTGTGGCTTAGGCCATGCCGAGCTGGTAGCGCACGAAGCGCTTCACGGTGATGGTGTCGCCGGTGGTCTTCTCGGCAGCCTTCACGACGTCGGTCACGGACATCTTGGGCTCCTTGACGAAGGGCTGGTCGATCAGGCACACCTCGGCGAAGTGCTTCTTCAGCTTGCCGCGGAGGATGCCCTCGATGATGTTGGCGGGCTTGCCCTCGACCTGCGCGCGATAGACCTCCTTCTCGCTCTCGATCTCCTCGGCGGGGACCTCGGACTCGTTGAGGTAGCGGGGGGCCGCGGCGGCGGCCTGCAGGCACAGGTCGTGCACCAGGGCCTTGAAGGCCTCGGTCTGCACGGTCTCGGGCTTGGTGCAGCCGACCTCGACGAGGACGCCGACCTTGCCGCCCATGTGGATGTAGGCCTCGACCAGGCCGGTGCCCGTCAGCGGCATGTAGGCCGCGCGGCGGATCTTCACGTTCTCGCCCGTGGCGGCCACGACCTCGGTCAGGCCCTGGGCGTGGGTGGTGGCCAGGTCGGTGTCGCCCTTGGCGGCGGCGTCGGCGATGACCTTGGCGAAGTCGAGGAACTTCTCGGTCTTGGCCACGAAGTCCGTCTCGCAGTTGAGCTCAATCATGCCGTAGGCGCCGTTCTCGCCGGCGGCGGCCATGATGATGCCCTGCTTGGATTCGCGGTCGGCGCGCTTGACCTGGAGGGCCAGACCCTTCTCGCGAAGGATCTTGATGGCCTCTTCCATGTTGCCGTCCGTCTCCTGGAGGGCGCGCTTGCAGTCCATCATGCCGACGTTGGTCGCGGCACGAAGGTCGTTGATCATCTGGATGGTGACGTTTGCCATGGTGGGATTCCTTTCGGTTTCCGCGTTACTCGGCGGCGGGGGTCTCGGCGGGCGCCTCGGCGGGGGCGGCCTCGGCCTCCTTGGCGGCGACGGCCTCCTGGGCGGCGGCGGCGACGGCCTCCTGGGCGGCGGCGGCGGCGGCGCGGCGGGTGTTGGCGGCGGGGGCGCGGCGGCCGGAGAGGCCGGTGGCGAGCTTGCGGGCGCCCTGCGTCTCCTTGCGGGCGGCGCGGTCGGCGGCGGCCTTCTGCGCGCGCTCCTGCTCGGCCTGGGCCTGCGCCTCGGCGGCGGCCTTCGCGGCCTCGATGTCGGCGTCCTTCAGGATGTCGGCCAGCTTGGTCACGATCAGCTCGATGCCGCGCACGGAGTCATCGTTGCCGGGGATGACGTAGTCGATCGGGTCAGGGTCGGCGTTGGTGTCCACGATGGCCACCACGGGGATGCCCAGGCGCTTGGCCTCCTTGACGGCGTTGGCCTCGCGGCAGACGTCCACCACGAAGAGCGCGCCCGGCATCTTGTCCATCTCGGCGATGCCGGTGAGGTTCGTCTCGAGCTTCGCCAGCTCGCGGGCCAGGGCGGAGGCCTCCTGCTTGTGCTCGGAGAGGACGCCGTTGTTCTGGCGGGCGATGTTCTGGATCTGCTGCATGCGCTTGACGCTGCGGCGGATGGTCTGGTTGTTCGTCAGCGTGCCGCCGAGCCAACGCTCGGTCATGTAAAACTGGTTGCAGGTGAGGGCCGCTTCCTTGACGACCTCCTGGGCCTGCTTCTTCGTCGCCACGAAGAGGATCTTCTGGCCCTTGGCCACCACGCCGCGGAGGAACTCCGCCGCCTCGTCGATCAGCTCGACGGTCTGGGTCAGGTCGATGATGTGGATGCCGTTGCGCTTGTCGAAGATGTAGCTCTTCATCTTCGGGTTCCAGCGCTTGGTCTGGTGGCCGAAATGCAGGCCGGCCTCGATGAGGTCCTTGAGCTCGATGAGATGGGCCATTGTCAGGTCCTTCCTCTCTAGAAACGTGTTCCGTTCAATCCGCTCCGGCTGCCGCACACGCGGACGGCAGCCGTCGCTTCCTACGCCATTCGGGCACCCGCCCCAACGCGTATTGCCCACTAAGATACCAAAACCGCCCCTCCCTGCGCAAGCCCTTTTTCTCAAACCCCCTGCGCAACCTCCCTCGACCCCGCCCCGCCAAACCCTAAGGGGGCAGAGGTGAAACCCTAAGGGGTTCGACCCAAAACCCTAAGGGTTTCGAGGCAAACCCTTAAGGGTTTCGGAAAATCATCTGCACTTATGCAGAATCGACCCCTTGGGGGCGGTGGGGCCGGGAGGCTTGGTCTGCCTTCGGTGTGCCGCGCGGCGGGGTGTGGTATAATGGAGCGCATGGCGAAAGACCCAGATGGATTGACCCCGATGATGCGGCAGTACCGCCGCACGAAGGAAGAGCTTGACGCGGACACCATCCTCTTTTTCAGGATGGGGGACTTCTACGAAATGTTCTTCGAGGACGCGCATCGCGCGGCCCCCATCCTCGGCGTCGCCGTCACCAAGCGCGCGGGCGTGCCGATGTGCGGCGTGCCCTACCACGCGCTCGACAACTATCTGGCCAAGGTCATCCGCGCCGGCATGAAGGCCGCCGTCTGCGAGCAGGCCGAAGACCCCAAGACCGCGAAGGGCCTCGTCCGCCGCGAGATCACGCGCATCGTCTCGCCCGGCTCCCTCACCGAGGAGGCGCTCCTGAACGCCGAGGCCTCGAACTTCCTCGCGGCCGTCTTCGCCGCCAAGGGCGCCTATGGCGTCGCGGCGCTCGAGCTTTCGACCGGCGCGCTGGCGGTGGAGGACGCGCGCGACGAGGCCGCCCTCGTGGAGACGCTCCGCCGCATCGCCCCCAGCGAGACCCTGGTGGCCGACGACCAGCGCGACCTGCTCGCGCCGATGCTCGTCCAGTCCGTCGCCGGCACCCTCACCGCCACCGAGGCGTGGCGCTTCATGGCCGACCAGGCCGCCGACACGCTGACGCACCAATTCCAGGTCCACTCCCTGGAGGGCTACTGCGGGCAGGGGCCGTTGCCGCACTGGGTCCGCGCCGCCGGGGCGCTGCTGAACTACGTGCGCCACGAGCTCCGCCGCGACCTCTCGCACGTGCGCGCGCTGGACGTCCGCCACTCCGGCGACTTCCTGACGCTGGACGCGTGCACGTGCCGCAACCTGGACCTGTTGCCGACCCCCGGCGGACGGCCCGAGGCCGAGACCCTGCTGGGCGTGCTGGACGGCACGCGCACCCCGATGGGCAAGCGTCTGCTCCGCGCCTGGATCCGTTCGCCCCTCCGCTCCCTGCCCGCCATCCATGCGCGGCAGGACGCCGTGGAGGACCTGCAGGGCGACCGCCGCCGCCTCTCCGACCTGCGTGCCATCCTCGCCGAGACGCGCGACCTGGAGCGCGTGATGACGCGCCTCTCCGGCGGCTCCGGCAACGCCCGCGACCTCCGCGCCCTGGCCGATTCCCTCGCGCAGATCCCCAAGCTCCGCGAGCGCCTCGCCGGGGCCCGGGCCAAGCGCCTCGCCCAGTTGGCCGGGACCCTGCGCGACCTGCCTGAGCTCACCGCCGAGCTGGCGCGCGCCCTCGTCGACGACCCGCCCCTCACCATCCGCGAGGGCGGCCTCATCCGCACGGGCTACAACCCCGACCTCGACGGCTACCGTGAGGCCGCGCAGAACGGCCACGACTGGATCGCCCGTTACCAGGCCGAGCAGCAGGAGGCCACCGGCATCCGAACCCTGCGCGTGCGCCACAACAACGTCTTCGGCTTCTACATCGAGGTCAGCAAGTCCCAGCTCGCCCTCGTGCCGCCCACCTACGAGCGCCGCCAGACCATCGTCAACGCCGAGCGCTACGTCACGCCCGAGCTCAAGGAGTACGAGAGCCGCATCTACGGCGCCCAGGAGAAGGGCAACGCGTTGGAGTACGAGCTCTTCCAAGCCCTCCGCGCCAAGGCCGTCGCCCAGCTGGCGCCCATCCAGGCCACCGCCGCCGCCGTCGCCGAGCTGGACGTGCTCCAGGGCTTCGCCGACCGCGCGCTGGCCCTGGCCTACCGCCGGCCCGTGGTCGACGACTCGCTGGACCTGGTCATCCGCGAGGGGCGCCACCCCATCGTGGAGCTGCAGCCCGGGGCGGAGCGTTTCGTGCCCAACGACGCCCACCTCAACGGCGACTCGCGCCAGTTCATCCTCATCACCGGCCCCAACATGGCCGGCAAGTCCACCTACATCCGCCAGGTGGCCATCCTCGCCGTCATGGCGCACCTCGGCTGCCCCGTGCCCGCCGAGGAGATGAAGATCGGCTTGGTCGACCGCGTCTTCACGCGCGTCGGCGCGGGCGACGACCTTGCGCGCGGCCGCTCCACCTTCATGGTCGAGATGCAGGAGACCGCCAACATCCTCAATAACGCCACCCCGCGTTCCCTCATCGTCCTCGACGAAATCGGGCGCGGCACCTCCACCTTCGACGGCATCTCCATCGCCTGGGCCGTGGTGGAGTACCTCCACAACACCCCCCAGCGCAAGGCCCGTACCCTTTTCGCCACCCACTACCACGAGCTCACCGACCTCGCCTCCGCCCTGCCCGGCGTCAAGAACTACACCGTCCAGGTCCGCGAGCAGGGCGACTCCATCGTCTTCCTTCGGCGCATCGTCCCCGGCGCCGCCGACAAGAGCTACGGCATCCACGTCGCCCGCCTCGCCGGCCTCCCCGTCCCCGTCGTCGACCGCGCCAACGTCATCCTCGCCGGCCTCGAGGGCCAAAAGGCCCCGACCCCCGAGCTCCCCAAGCGCCGCCGCACCCCCGCCGACGACGACCGCCAGCTCTCTCTTTTCTGAGTTCGTCACCCCACGCTTTGCCGTCATGTCCTCCGCCACGCCTGATTTACCCCACCCCCCGCACAGAGACGGGGGAGTAGAGCTCTTCCGTTGCCTGTTGATGTTCCTGGTCGTATCGCTCCATGTTTGTGAGCTTACGCCTCTAAGTCAAGGCCATTCTGCACTCTTCCTTTATGCCGCGACCATTCCGGCGGTGGATGGCTTTGTCTCTATCTCCGGGTGGTATGGGATTCGCTTTGCGTGGCGCAAGTTTTTCCGCTTGTGGGGGCTTATGGTTTTTTACATGGCCCTTTCTACCGGTGCGGTTGTTCTTGCCAAGTTACTCGACCCGGCCTTCCCGGTTGGGATTCCTCGTCCGTTTGGGTATGGTGGCTGGTGGTTTGCCGTTACCTATCTGGCGTTGATGATGGTGGCTCCAATTGTCAACGCCGGGTTGGAGACATTGGCCAAAACTCCTCGCCAACTATGGATTGCGTTGGGGTTGTTGGTTGCGATGGAGTGCATGACCTGGGGACTTCTACCGTTGGGAATCCAGGCGGTTTCATGGGATGCACTCTCTTTGGAGAACCTGGTTTTTGTCTATGTTGTGGCTAGAGCACTTAGCCTGCTTGGTTGTGGGGAATGGTTGAAGAGGATTGGGCGCTGGACTTTCCCGCTGTTCACGTTGCTCTTGGTTATGGCGGTGCCTTTGCGTGAGTTGGCTGGGACTTGGCTGGGACAAGATCAACTTTGGCGCTTCAAGCTTGACCCAATGGTGTGTGACACCGTGCGGAGTGGATTAGACTTCGATGCCCCGCCTATTTGGTTGACAGGCTTGGCCGGTCTAGGTTGCTTTTTGGCGTTGCGGTTGCCTTATTGGGTGGCCCGTGTCGCAGGGTTTATAGGCCCGTCTATGTTCGGCGTTTACCTGATTCATACCACTAAGATAGCCGAATTTGGCTACACAAAGGTCGCCCAATGGGCGATAGAGACCTTCCCTAACACGCCGACGATTGTTTTGGCCCTCTTGGTTTCCGCGCTGGTTTTTTGTTCGGCTCTCGCATTGGATCTTATTCGCCGCGGAGGGTTGGCGCTGTTGCGCGCCCGCTTTGGGCGGTGAAGGCAACCGCGGGGCAGGGCGGTCAGTGGAGGGCGGCCCAGCGGTCTTGGAGGCGGCGGATGGCGTCGTAGGGCGCGGGGTCGCGGCAGACGGCGCGGACGACGGCGAAGGCGGTGGCGCCGGCGGCGGCAACGGCGGGGAGGCGGGCCTCGTCGATGCCGCCGATGGCGATGGTGGGCCAGGGGGCGGCGCGGATGATGCGGCCGGCCTCGTCGGGGCCGAGGGTGGGGTCGGGGATGGCCTTGGTGGGGGTGGCGTAGAGGGGGCCGACGCCGATGTAGTCGGGCGAGACTGCCTCGGCGGCACGCATCTGCGCGAAGGAGTGGGTGGAGAGGCCGAAGAGGCGGAGCCCCGGGAAGGCGGCCCGGGCCTCGGGGAGGGGGAGGTCGCCTTGGCCCAGGTGGACGCCGTCGGCCTCGGCCTCGGCGGCGAGGGCGGGGTCGTCGTTGACGATGAAGCAGGTGTCCGTGCCGCGGGTGATGGCGCGCAGGCGCTTGGCGGTGGCGAGGATCTCGGCGCGGGGGGCGCGCTTCATGCGGAGCTGGAGGTAGCCGAGGCCGGCCTTGACGGCGGCCTCCGCGACGGTCTCGTAGCTGGTGACGGGGTCGGTGACGATGAGGCAGAGTCCGGAGAGTGTCATGGTTGCGCCAGGATGAGGTGAAGTGGGGGGAGGAAATGGGGAGAACGGAGAACGGAAAACGGAGAACGGAACGCCCCTGCGGGGCGACAGGCGAAGCCATGGGCACTGGCGGCGTCAGCCGCCGTCCTAGACGTCCTAGACGTCCTATAGGTCCTATCGCGACGCCTTTTCGAGAAACGCAGAGGCGCAAGGGATGGGCACGGCAGTGAGGCGCGACGCGCCGAACGGTGAAGTGCCCAGGCCCTTGCGCCCCTTTGTGTCTTCGTGGGAAGGGGCCGTTCTCCGATTCTTCAGGCCCGGAGGTCCTGAAGGATGAGGTCGGCGACCTTCTTGCCGGACTTGAGCATGCCGCCGAAGATGGGGCCCATGCGGAAACCGCCCTGGACGTTGTTGGCGGCCATGCCCGAGGCGTAGAGGCCGGGGTAGAGGCGCTTGGTGTTGAGGACGGTGGTGCGCTCGCCGTCTTCCATCCACATGGGCTTCTCGCCCATGATGCCGCCGGTGGGGGAGTCGACCTTGATGCCGGCCTTGTCGACGGCCTTGTGGACGATTTCGGAGGGGTGGCCGGTGCCGTCGAGGACGGCGCGGGCGGTGACGACCACGGGGTCGACGTGCATGTCCAGGCGGCGGACGGGGTTCCAGTTGACGACCAGGCCGCAGACCTTGCCCACGCGGACGCAGATGTCCTCGACGCACATGGCGTTGAAGATGACGGCGCCGGCCTTGCGCGCGCCGAAGATGAGGCCGGAGGCCATCTCGACGGAGTCCAGCGTGTGGTAGCCGTTGCCGAGGTCCTTGGTGGTGATGTCGAAGTCGTGCAGGATGGGCGCGGCGTCGGCCTGGACGACGACCTCGTTGAAGAGCATGCCGCCGCCCCAGGTGCCGCCGCCGGGGGCGAGCTTGCTCTCGAAGACCGCGACCTTGAGGCCGGCCTGGGCCAGGTAGCGGGCGGCCACGAGCCCGGAGGGGCCCGCGCCGACGATGCCGACGTCGACCGCCAGGTTGCGCTCGAACTTCTCGAAGAAGGCGCGGACGATCGCGCCGGAGATGGTCTCTTCCATCACGTCTGCCATGTGAAACTCCTTATCTCTTAAAACGGACGCCCCGGGGGCGCCGGGGCGTCGCGGGGGCGTTGCGCGGCTCAGAGCACGGCGCAGACGGGCACCAGGGCGTTGAGGACCTTCTGGCAGAGGGCGTCCTCGAGCACCTGGCTCAGGCGGCCGTTGTCGCGCAGGCGGCGGACGACCTCCTTGGGCGGCATGCGCAGGCGGTCGGCCAGCGCGGCGATGGCGCCGTCGGCCTCCTCGCCGGTGAGCTTGATGTCGCGGGCCTTGGCCACGGCCAGGAGGGTGTAGTTGCGGCGGAGGCGCTTGGCGGCGCGCTCCTGGGCCTGGGCGTAGACGGGGTCCTTGCGGAGGCCGTCGGGGTCGTCCTTGAAGCGCTCGAGCGGGTTGGAGGCGTCGCTGTAGAGCTCGTCGTAGGTCCAGCGGTCAAGCACGCTCTGGGGCAGGTCGAAGGAGACCGAGGCGTCGATGGCGTTGACCAGGTCGCTGAGGGCGCGCTGCCCTTCCTCGTACTGGCGGGTGACGCCGAGGCTGTCCTTGACGTTCTGGCGCACCTCGTCCATGTCCTTGGCGTTGAAGCGGGCCACCACGGCCGCGTCGTCGGCGGGGACGTACTTGCGCAGGGTCTTCAGGGTGACGTCGTAGTGCACGGCCTTGCCGGAGAGGTCCGCGACGCGGAAGTCCGCGGGGTAGGTGACGTCCAGCGCGAAGGCGTCGTTCACCTTCTTGCCGCGGAGCGCCTCGGCGAGGCCGGGGATGAAGGCGTCGGTGCGGAGCTGCAGCCAGTAGCCCTCGTCGCTGACGTAGCGGGCGGCGGCGTCGGAGAGGCCGTCCTTGGCGAGGTCGGAGGTGAAGGAGATCTCGGCCAGGTCGTCCTCGGCGGCGGTCTCCTCGCCCTCGGCGTTGCGGAAGGAGGCGGCCATCTTGCGGACGTCGGCCAGGCGGGACTCGAGCATCTCGTCGGTGACCTCGGCGTCGACCTTCTTCACCTGCCACTTGGCCTCCTCGGGGAGGTCGAAGCGCGGATCCAGGTCGAGGACCGCGGTGAGCGAGGCGCCCTGGCCGGGCTCGGCCTTGAAGTCCTTGACGTCGACGACGCGGGCCAGCTCGCGGCCCTGCTGCTCGAGCGTCTTCTTGGTGTCCGTGACGGCGGCGTCAAGGATCTCCTGGTTGACGCTCTGCTGGATGTCCTTGCCGTAGAGCGCCTCGATGCGCGCCATGGGCACCTTGCCGGGGCGGAAGCCGGGTAGACGCACGCGCTTGGCGAAGAGGGTGTTCACCTTCTTGCGGATGGGGGCGACGTCCTCGGCGGTCAGTTCGGTGGCGACGACCACGCGGCAGGGGCCTTCCTCTTTAACAATCTCAGTCTTCATCTGGTCAGGGATCCTTCTTGGATGTCAAATCAATAACGCCCAATGATACCACATTTCACGGGAAAAGGGAAATGCCCGGCAAGCGTCCCCGCCAAACCCTAAAGGATCTGGGGAGAAACCCTAAGGGGTTCGACCCAAAACCCTAAGGGTTTCGAGGCAAACCCTTAAGGGTTTCGGAAATGCATAATGACTTATTTGGGATTGGGCCCTTTTCCCGGGGGGCGTCGGCGAGCGGCGGTGTGGTAGAATGGTGCGCAGAAAGGAAGCAACGATGAAACTGTGTCTCTTAGGACCCATTTGGGGCGACATCTGCGGCGTGCCCTACGAGTTCTACCCGGAGCGTGACCCGGCGTCGCTGGATTTGGCGCACCCGCGGCAGACCTTCTCCGACGACTCCATCCTGACGCTGGCGGTGGCGAAGGCCATCCTGGAGGGCCGCCCTTACGCCGAGACGATCTTCGAGCTGGCGGTGCGCTATCCCAACGCCGGCTGGGGCGGGCGCTTCCGCAGGATGTGGGTGGAGGAGCGCGACCCGCGCCCCTACGGCAGCTTCGGCAACGGCGCGGCCATGCGCGTGGCGCCCGTGGGCTGGGCCTTCGACACGGTGCCGGACGTCCTGGCGCAGGCCGAGGCCACGGCCGTCTGCTCGCACGACCATCCCAAGGGCGTCGAGATCGCCCAGGCCACGGCCCTGGCCGTCTTCCTCGCGCGCAAGGGGCAGGACAAGGACGAGATCCGCGACGCGCTGGAGTCGCGTTTCGGGTGGGACCTCTCCCTCGACCTGCCGGGGCTCCGCGAGCAGGCGCTCCGCGACGGCTTCGACGAGACGTGGCGCTCCGTGCCCCCCGCCATCGGCGTCTTCCTGAACACCGAGAGCTTCGAGGAGTGTCTCCGCCAGACGATCGCGTTGGGGTGCGACGCGGACACCCAGGCCTGCATCTCGTGCGCCGTGGCCGAGGCCTACTACGGCCCGGACGAGACGCTCCTGCCGCGCGTCCTCTCCTGCCTGGACAAGCCGCTCGCCCGCATCCTCGAGGCCTTCTGCGCCAAGTTCGGCGTGTGAGGCGCTTCTCCGCGAAGACGCGAACGGAACGCAAGGGACGAGGCCCTTCACCATTCGGCGCGTTGCGCCTCACTGCCGTGCCTCGCCCTTGCGTTTCGCCCGTTTTCCCGGAAAGCGGGAAACAAATCTGTGCCTCACTGCCGCGCCTCGCCCTTGCGTTTCCGGCGTCTTCCCGAAGCGCGAGGAACAAACAAAAAAGGCTCCCACCCGAGGGTGGAAGCCTTTTTGTTTCCGGGGTGGCCGGCCGGTCACTTGACGAGGGACATGAACTCCGCGCGAACCCCGGCGTCGGAGCGGAAGGAGCCGAGGACCGACGAGGTGACGGTGACGGCGTTCTGCTTCTCCACGCCGCGCATCATCATGCAGAGGTGCGCGCAGCTCATGACGACGCCGACGCCCTCGGCGCCGGTGATCTCCTCGATGGCGTGGGCGATCTCCTCGGTCAGCCGCTCCTGGATCTGGAGGCGGCGGGCGAAGCAGTCGACGATGCGGGCCACCTTGCTCAGGCCGACGACGTGGCCGTTGGCGATGTAGCCCACGTGGCAGCGCCCGTAGAAGGGCAGCAGGTGGTGCTCGCAGAGGGAGTAGACCTCGATGTCGCGCACGATGACCATGTTGTTGGCGGCGGACTCGAAGACGGCGCCGTTGAGCACCTCGCGGGGCGTCTGGCGGTAGCCCTGCGTGAGGTAGACCATGGCCTTGGCCACGCGCTCGGGGGTCTTGAGAAGGCCCTCGCGGCCGGGGTCCTCGCCGAGCTCGGCGAGGAGCTGGCGGACGAGGGCGGCGATCTTGGTCTGGTCGGGTTCGCGGTTCAGCATGGGAGGATGATTTCGTGGGGCGTGTGGGAGAGGACCTCGCAGCCGGTCTCGGTGATGACGAGGAGGTCTTCGATGCGGACGCCGACGTCGCCGGGGATGTAGATGCCGGGCTCGTCGGTGACGACCATGCCGGGCTGGAGGACCGTCTCGCAGCGGAAGGAGAGGTTGGGCTGTTCGTGGATTTCCAGGCCCACGCTGTGGCCGAGGGAGTGGCCGAAGTAGTCGCCGTAACCGGCCTTGGCGATGATGTCGCGGGCGATTTTGTCGGCGTCGCAACAGCGCATACCGGGCTTGATGGCGGCGCGGACGGCGGCGTTGGCCTCAAGGACGATGCCGAAGATCTCCTTGAAGCGCGGGGTGGGGTCGCCGAAGAAGAGGGTGCGCGTCATGTCGGAGCAGTAGCCGTCGACCTTCACGCCCATGTCGATGAGGAGCTCGGACTGGGGCCGGAGGATGGAGGCGTCGGGCTGGTGGTGGCACTCCACGGCGTTGACGCCCGCGCAGATGATGGGGTCGAAGGACTCGGTCAACCCGCGCTCGGCCTCGGCGATGCGGAATTGGCGGAGCATCTCCAGCTCGCTCATGCCGGGGCGGAAGCGCGTGAGCAGGTCGCCCAGCAACGCGTCGTTGGCGGCGGCGGAGCGGCGGATGGCGTCGATCTCGGCGGCGCACTTGACGGCGCGGATGTCGCCGATGTGCTTGGTGACGCTCACCATCTTGGCCTTCGCGAAGGTCTCCTGCAGGGGGAGGAACTGGTCGACGGAGAGGGTGTCCTCGTAGCCGACGGCGCGCCAGGCCTGGCCCATCGAGGCGTACTCGGCGAGCTGCTCCTTGGCGGGCTTGAACTTGCGGATCTCCACGCCGTTGAGGACGCGGTGGGCGACCTCGAGGTAGCGGAAGTCGGTGTAGAAGATGGGCGTGCCCTGGCGCTCCACCAGCAGGAGGCCGTTGCTGGTCTCCAGCCCGGTGAAGTAGAGCCGGTTCACGGACGTGTAGAGGAAAGCCGCGTCAATGCCCGCCGCGGCCAGGGCGGCCTGCAACCGTCCAATGCGGGAGAGATGTTCAGCATCCATGGTCGGAACCTGAAATCAAAGTGAGGGGAAGGGGGGTAAAGAGAACAGAGAACAGAAAACAGAGAACAGAGGCGCCCCTCCGGGGCGACGGAGTAACAGTCGGGCTGGGATTTGCCCGTCGCACGCTTGCGTGCGTTCTGTTCTCCGTTCTCTGTTTTCTGTTCTCTTGTCCGTCACTTGACGAAGAGGTCGTCGGCGGTCATCTGCGCGGGCTTCTCGAGGCCGAGGAGGTCCAGGCAGGTGACGGCGATGTCCGAGAGCTTGCCGTCGGGGCGCATCGTGCGCAGGTCGGCGTCCTTGGCCACGTAGATGCACTCGACCTTGTTGAGGGTGTGGGAGGTCTTGGGCATGCCGGTGGCGTAGTCGACCATCTGCTCGGCGTTGCCGTGGTCGGCGGTGATGAGGACGTGGGCGTCGAGCTCCATCAGGCGGGGGAGCACCTTGCCGATGCACTCGTCGACGATCTCGACGGCGCGGGTGGCGGCCTCGAGGTTGCCGGTGTGGCCGACCATGTCGCAGTTGGCGTAGTTCACCACGATGAAGCCGTAGGGGTTGTCCTGCAGGCGCTTGAGCAGCTCGTCGGTGACGTTGTAGGCCTCCATCTCCGGGTGGGAGGCGAAGGTGGCGGGATCGAAGCGGCTGGGCACCTCCACCTGGTCCTCGCCTTCGTAGGGCTTGGTGCTCTTGCCGTTGAAGAAGCTGGTGACGTGGCGGAACTTCTGCGTCTCGGCCAGGCGGAGCTGGCGGATGCCGGCCTTGGAGACCACCTCGCCCAGGAGCATGTCCATCGCGCCGTCGCCGCCCATCGCGCCGAGCAGGTAGTCGTTGAACTCGTCCCAGTAGCGGGTGAAGCCGAGGTAGACCACCTTCGGGCGGCGGGAGCGCGTGCCGGCGTAGTCGTCGCACACGAAGGCCTGCGTCAGCTGGATGGCGCGGTCCTGGCGGTAGTTGGTGTGCATCACGCTGTCGCCGTCCTGGATGCCGGCGTAGTCGCCGATGACGGAGCAGGGGATGTACTCGTCGGTCATCGGGTCGCCGTCGGGGGTCTTCTCGGTGTCGTAGGCGGTCTTGACGGCGTCCTCGACGGTGGCGAAGCGCTTGCCCGCGCCGGCCACCAGGCACTCGAAGGCCTCGGAGGTCAGCGCCCAGTTCTTGGAACGGTCCATCGCGTAGTAGCGGCCCATCGCCGTGCCGATGACGCAGCCGCCGACCTCGGCCATCACGCCCTGGAGCTTGGCCAGGTATTCCAGCGTGGAGCGCGGGGGCGTGTCGCGGCCGTCCAGGAAGGGATGCACCACGATGCGCCCCTCGGGGAACTCCTGGCGCGCGCGGCGCATGATCTTGAAGAGGTGCTCCTGGTGCGCGTGGACGCCCTCGTCCTGCAGCAGGCCCATCAGGTGCAGCTGGGAGTTGTTGGCCTTCCAGTTGGCGATCAGCGCCTCCCACTTCGGGCTCTTGAAGAGCTCGCCGCTCTTCAGGCCGTCGTCGATGCGCTTCAGCTCCTGCACCACGATGCGCCCCGCGCCCATGTTCAGGTGGCCCACCTCGGAGGAGCCCTGGTAGCCGTCAGGCAGGCCCACCTCCTCGCCCGAGCACTCGATGCGGCACCACGGATAGCGCGCGCGCAGACGGTCGATGACGGGGGTCTTGGCGTTGAAGACGGAGTTGCCGGCGAAACGGGGGTTCATCCCCCAGCCGTCGCGGATGATCAAGCAAACAGGACGTTTGGCCATGATTGGGTTCCTTTCTGAAAGTCGCCCTCAAGTATACCACATCCCGCGCCGCCCCGCAGGCCTCCGTCCCGCGTTTCGCGCCTAAGAGGTGTTGGCCAAGCTTCCAAACTCCCAAGCCTCCAAACTTCCGAAAGGGCTTTTCTTTTGGGGCCGGGTTTGGTATAGTAGGCGACGCATTGAGGGAGTAGCCGGCGCGGCGACGCGCGGCAGGCCAACAGTCTCGGCGGCAACGCCTGGCCTGCCTGAAATGGCGAGACTCATGTGCGGCACGCCGCCGCGCACGGGTCCATTGCCTCCCAAGCAAAGACCCGGGGCCGCGCGGCCGCCGGGCTTTTTGTTTCGTTCACCGAACGGAGAGAGAGATGGACAAAGCATTCATGACCCCCGCGGACGAGGTGCTGCGGGAGTTGGGCGGCGACCGTCGGCAGGGGCTGACGGACGAGGCCGTGCGCGCCAGCCGCGAGACCCACGGCGCGAACGAGCTGTCGCGCCCGGAGCAGATCGGGTGGCTCGGGCGGATCGTCGAGGCCTTCAAGGAGCCGATGATTCTGCTGCTGGTGATGGCGCTGCTGATCATGGTGGGCGTGAACGTGGCCCACTTGCTTACCGACGGCCACACCGAGTTCGCCGAATGCGTGGGCGTGGCGTTGGCCATCCTGCTCTCCGTGGGCATCTCCGTGGGCATGGAGGGGCGCAGCGCCAAGGCCTTCGAGGCCCTGCGCGGCATGGGCGCGGACGTCCGCCCCCGTGTCCTGCGCAACGGCAAGAGCGTGCGCATCCCGCAGGCCGAGCTGGTGGTGGGCGACGTCATGTTCGTGGGCACCGGCGACAAGCTGACCGCCGACGGGCGCCTCATCGAGTCCAACGGCCTGGTGGCCGACGAGTCGGCCCTGACGGGCGAATCGGCCCCCGTGGAGAAGGACGCCGAGGCCCAGGTGGCCGAGTCCGCGCCCGTGGCCGAACGCCCCACGATGCTCTACGCCGGCAGCTACGTCACCGCGGGCACGGGCCTGATGGTGGTGACGGCGGTGGGCATGCACACGGAGTTCGGCCGCATCGCCGCCGCGCTCGCCACGCAGGGCACGGGCAAGACCCCGCTGCAGGAGCGCCTGGCGCGCCTGGGCAAGTGGGTCACCATCGCGGGCGTCGCCGCGGCCACGCTGGTCTTCGCGGTGCAGCTGCTGCAGAATTGCTTCCATCCCGACGGGCTGACTTGGATGGGCGTGGGCGAGGCCTTCATCTCGGCCATCGTGCTCATCGTGGCGTGCGTGCCCGAGGGCCTGCCCACCATCGTCGCCATGAGCCTGGCCATCAACGTCCTCAAGATGGCCAAGCAGAACGCCCTGGTGAAGAAGCTCATCGCCTGCGAGACCATCGGCTGCGTCACCTTCATCTGCTCGGACAAGACCGGCACGCTCACCGAGAACCGCATGACCGTCATCTCCCTCGTCGGGCCCGACGGCGAGCGCATCGAGCCGCAGGGCGACCTGCTCACGAACATGTGCGTCAACGCCACCGCCGACCTCTCCGCCGATGGCAAGGGCTTCGTGGGCAACCCCACCGAGGGCGCCCTCCTCGTCGCCGCCGCCAAGGCCGGCCACGAGCCCGCCAAGCTCCGCGCCCAGGCGGACATCGTCGACGTCGAGCCCTTCTCCTCCGACACCAAGCGCATGGTCACCCGCCTCGGCGGCGAACGCCCGCTCACGCTGATGAAGGGCAGCCCCGAGGCCGTCCTGGCCGCCTGCGGCCTCGCCGGCGCGGCCAAGACCTCCGCCGAGGCCGCCATGGCCAAGTGGCAGGACCAGGCCTGCCGCGTGCTCGCCTTCGCCCATGCCGAGGGCGGCGGCCCGCTCGTCTACGACGGCTTCGCCGCCATCGCCGACCCCGTCCGCGAGGACGTTCCTCCGGCCATCGACGCCTGCCGCACCGCCGGCATCTCCGTGATGATGCTCACCGGCGACAACCTGATCACCGCCACCGCCATCGCCCGCTCGCTGGGCATGCTCGAGGGCGGCCACCGCGCCGTCACCGCCGCCGAGCTGGAGAAGCTCGACGACGCGGCCTTCGCCGAGGCGCTCAAGAGCGTCCGCGTCATCGCCCGCTCCACCCCCTCGGTCAAGCTGCGCGTGGTGCGCACGCTCAAGGCGCAGGGCGAGTCCGTCGCCGTCACGGGCGACGGCATCAACGACGCGCCCGCCATCAAGGAGGCCGACGTCGGCGTGGCCATGGGCATCACCGGCACCGAGGTCACCAAGGAGGCCTGCGACATCCTGTTGCTCGACGACGCCTTCGCCACCATCGTCCGCGCCATCCGCTGGGGCCGCGGCATCACCGACAACTTCAAGCGCTTCATCCTCTTCCAGCTCACCGTCAACGTCTCGGCCGTGCTGGTCGTGCTCGTGGCCGTGCTGCTCGACATGCCGCCGCCCTTCTCCGCGCTGGAGCTGCTCTGGATCAACATCATCATGGACGGGCCGCCCGCCCTCTGCCTGGGCCTGGAGCGCATGAGCGACGACCTCCTCCGCCGCAAGCCCATCCGCCGCGACGCGCCGCTTGTCAGCCGTGGCATGGTGATGCGCATGGCCGTCATCGGTGCCCTCATCGCCGCCGTCTGCCTGCTCCAGCTCAAGGGCGTGGTCGACTTCCTGGGCGTGGCGGGCGCCGGCGAAGGTGTCGCCTCGACCGCCGTCTTCACGCTCTTCGTCTTCTGCCAGTTGGCCAACGCCCTGGCCGCGCGCCGACCCGAAGGCGGCAACCCCTTGGGCGGGCTCCTCGGCAACCCCGCGCTCCTCTGCGCGCTGCTCATCGCCGCGGGCCTTCAATGGGTCATCGTCGTCTGGGGCGGCGCCGCCTTCGGCACCGTCGCCCTTGGCGCGGAGATTTGGGGCCGCATCCTCCTCGTCGCCGCCTGCGTCCCCCTCGTGGCCTTCCTCCTCCCCCGCACCCGTGCCTGACCGCGCCGTGCGGCACCCGCACCAAAAAGCGGCCCGGCTCTCACTGCCGGGCCGCTTTTCTTCCTTATGGGACAAGGCCGAGTAGCTTGTGCTTATGTACCTTTCCTAGGGGGAGCGGGCCGCTTGCGGATGAGGATGCCGCAGAACAACGTGCGCTCGATGCCCTTCTTGACGTAGCGATACCAGAAGAGTCCCTTGATGTGCTCCCAGAGGAAACGCATTGCGCGGTCGCGATAGGGGCTCTTGCGCAGGTAGCGCAGGTAGAGCGGCCAAGTGCTGTTCTTCCAGATGTTGCACCACGGCTTGTTGGTGAAGCTGGCGAAGTGACGGATGACGGGGCGTTCGCCGTGCAACCGTTTGTCTTGGAAGTTCCAGCGTTTCGGGAGCAAACAGAGGTGCCCATGCGCAACGACGTTGATGGGGTCTTGGTCGACGAAGGCGATGCGCGGGCCCAGCGCGGCGGTCGCCGCGAAGCATTTCTCGGTGAAGTGAAACCGGCGGAGCCCATCCAAGTCCATCAGCAGGATGCCTGCATTCACGTAGGGCGCGTTTGGAGGCAGGCCAAGCCCTTGGCGGTGTTGCTCCAAGGCGTGACAGGGCTTTTCGACATCCAAGACCCCTCCCAGGATTGCATCTCCCAAGTTTGTCTCCCACAGCGGCATGAGATCGCCACAGACCAAGACGTCGACATCCATGTAAATCGTTCGCGCCTCGTCCGTGAGCAATTGGGGCAAGAGGAAGCGGTAATAGGTCTCTTGTGTGACGTGGTCGAGCGTCAGTGGCAGTTTGTCGAACAACTTCGCGTCGACCACATGGATGGCAAAGCGGCAATTGGGCCACGCTTGCTCAATCTCCGACAGGCGACGACGCGAATCGTCCGAAATCGCCCGTACGAGCACATGGAAGACGAAGCGTTGCCCTTCTGAAGCGTGGTCGAGGATGGACAGCGCGACGACGGCCAAATGTTGGACGTAGTTGTCCGAGACGCAGAAGGACACGGAGATCGGCAGGCGTGTGGAGGAGACGTTGTCCATGACTCAATTCTCAGCAGAGGTTAGCCGCGTAGGCACGGAGTTTGGAGCGACGGAGGCGTTTGCGCGGGGCTTTGGCGTAAATCCGAAGCCACGTGTTTACCTGAGGTCCAGGGGGATAGGCTCAGCGCAACGACGCCAAAGACGCTTGGCCCGCCGCAAAGGCGTAAGCCACGGCGGGGC
>DVOR01000038.1 GCA_018713405.1 Candidatus Spyradenecus faecavium
AAGGCGTGGCGCTCCTCCAGCTGTTTGTACTCGTCGATGGCCAGGAGGTTGACCGGGCCGATGCGCTCGAGGGCGGCGCGGAGCTCGCCCAGGCGGGCCTCGAGCGCGGCGTCCTCGGGGGCCTCGCCCTCGGGCCACGCGGCGCAGGGCTCGTCCTTGAGCGTGCCGGGCTGGACGCCGTAGTCGCGCTGCAGGCGTTCCATGAGGGCCTGGTGGCGGGTGCGGCCCTCGGCCATCGCGACCTCGGCCTGGGTCTTCGCCTCCTGGGCCTCCTGCAACGTGCGGCGGGCGCCGGCGCTGGCGGCCTCGAGGCGCTCGCGCAGGGCGTTGAGCTCCAGGCGGTCGGCGCGGGCCTGCTCGATCTTGGCCTGCAGGGCCAGGGTTTCCTGCTCCATGCCGTCGAGGGAGGCGACGATGCGGGCGTTGTCGCCCTCCAGCTTCTCGATGTTGGCCTGGCAGGAGGCGCCGGAGGCCTCGCGCTGGGCGATGGTCTCGCGCAGTTCCTTGAGCCGGGCCTCGCGGTCGCGCCGCTGGGCCAGGGCGTGCTCGCGCCGCTGGACGAACCCCGCCATGCGGAAGCGGGCCTCGCTCAGGCGCGTGCTGGCGGCGTCGACCTCGCCCTCGAGCGCGGGCATGCGCGCCGTGGCCGCGCCGGCGGCCTCGGTCAGCCGCTCGCGCTCCTCGGCCAGGCCGGCGAGCCCCTGGCGGGCTTCCTCGCACCCGGCGTCCTCGCGGCCCAGGTCGGCCTCGGCCTCGGCCAACCGCGCGGCGAGCTCGGCGCGGCGCGCCTCGGCGGCGTCGGCGTCGCGCGCGGCGGCGGTCAGGACGCCCTCGGCCTGGTTGGCGGCGCGCTGGGCCTTCTCGAGCGTCCGTTGGGTCTCGCGCAGCCGCGTCCCCAGCGCGTCCATGCGGGCCTGCGCCTCGGCGATGGCGTGCTCCTCGGCCTGTTCCTCACGCAGGAGGGCCTCGGCCTGGGCGTCCAGCTCTTCGCACGCCAAGCGACGCGCCAGGGGGTCGGCGCCGTCGCCCACGGCCCGCAGGCCGCCGCCTTCCTTATAATAGAGCGTGCCGTCCGGCGAGACGCACGCGCCCGTCGCGGCGTCCCCCACCGTCCACCCGCCCAACAGCCGCGCCACCAACCCCTCGAAGCCGGGCTTGGCCGGGACCTGCGCGGCGAGCGACCCCGCGGGCGCGGCGCCCTCCTGCGCCACGAGCACCTGCAGGGATTCCTCGGGCCACCGCTCGGCCGCGACGTCGAGGGCGCGGCGGGCGGCCTCGGGCGTGCGCATCACCCAGGCGTGCGCCCACGGCGCCAGGACGGCCTCGACGGCGCGGCGCAGCCCGGGCGGCGGGTCTACGGCCTCGGCGAGCGGCCCGAGCAGGTCGCCCGGCGCCAAGCCGAAGGGGTTTGCGGGGTCCATCAGGCGGCGCCCGGCGTCGGGACGCTCCCCGGGGGCGGGGCGGGAGAGCAGGTCGCGCCGGGCCTCGATGGCGGCGCGTTCCTGTCGGCGCTTGGCCTGCCGCGCCTGGGCCTGGGCGACGTCGTCCGCCGCGAAGGAACGGTCCTCGTCGAGGGCGATGACGTCCTCGCGAGCCTCGTCGGCCGTCTGGCGGTTGGCCTCGGCCTCGGCCTGGGCGGCGTCGCGGGCAGCCGTGCGTTCGTCGCGGAGGCGTTCGGCCTCGGCGGCCTCGGCGGCGAGTCGCTCGCGCTTGAGGAGGCGGGCCTCGCGGCCGGCGTCGGCCTTGGCGAGGGCCTGTTGCCAGGCCAGCTGGCGGCGGTCGCAGTCGGCCAAGGCGTCGCGAGCCTCCTGGAGTTCGGCGCGGGCGGCGTCGAGCGCGGCCTTGCGTGCGTCGAAGGCGTCCTGCGCGTCGTCAAGCAGGTTCTGGAGGGTCTCGCGCTCGTCCTCGAAGTCCTCGGGGTCGGGCTCCTGGCCCTGCTCGCGCTCGCCCTCCTCGAGCCGTCGGCGGGCGGCCTCGAGCTCGTGCGCCTGGCCTTCGGCCCACGCGCGGTACTCGGCGATGCGCGCGAGGTTGGTCTGGATGATTTCCTGTGCGCGGCTGTGGCGCGCGGCGGAGGCGGCGGCCTCCTCGGAGAGCTTGGCGATGGCGTCCTCGCCGGCCTGGATGCGGGCGTTGGCCGAGGCGATGGCGCGTTCGCCGGCCTCTGCCTCGGCCTGGATGGACAGAATCTTGTTGGCGGCCTCGGCCAAGCGCAGGCCCTGCGCGGCGATGGCCTCCTCGAGCGCGGCGGCCTGGCGCTTGGCCAGGGCCAGGTCCAGCCCGCGCAGCTCCGTGCGCAGGGCGCGGGCCTGTTCGGCCTTCTCGGCCTGACGCTGCAGCTGGTTGGCCTGGCGGCGCAGCTCGCGCAGGATGTCGGAGAGGCGCGTCAGATTCTCCTCGGTCTGCTCGATCTTGCGCAACGCCTCGCGGCGGTCGGCGCGGAACTTCGTGACGCCGGCGGCCTCCTCGAAGACCGCGCGGCGGTCCTCGGGGCGCGACGAGAGGATGGCGTCGATCTGCCCTTGGGCCAGCACGGAATAGCTGGTGGTGCCCACGCCCGTGCCCATGAAGAGGCGCTGGATGTCCTTCAGGCGGCACGGCGTCTTGTTCAGGAAGTAGGCGTTCGCGCCGTCGCGGTACGCCCGCCGCGCGATGGAGACCTCGTCGTATTCCGTCCCGAGGGCCTGCTCGCAGTCGGCGAAGACCAGCGTCACCTCGGCCATGCCCAGCGGCTTGCGCGCGTCGGTGCCGTTGAAGATCACGTCCTGCATCTTGGCGCACCGCAACGCGCTGGGCCGCTGTTCGCCCAGCACCCACCGGATCGCGTCCGACACGTTGCTCTTGCCGCACCCGTTCGGCCCGACGATGGCGATCATGCCCGGCTCGAACGTGAGCCGCGTCCTGTCCGCGAAGCTTTTGAAGCCTTGTATTTCCAGCGCCTTTAGATACATCCCCGTTATTCTACCAAACTCCCCGACGCACTGTCCTTTCCGGCCATTTTTTTGTTGCGGGGTGGGGGCGGGATGTGCGATACTGGTGCCATGAAACTGCCCTTCTCTCTCCTGTCGCTGTTCGCCGCCGGCGCCTTGCTGGCCGATCCTCCCCGCCATCCCGTCTACGAGCCCGACGGCAAGGACCCGCAGGGCCGCCCCGCCGCGACGCTCGAGGCCGGGACCAAGCCGCATCTGACGCCCGTCTCCATGCGCCAACGGTTTGGGCGCGACGCGTTGAGCAGGGTCCCCATACCCAAGCGCTTCACCCTCGGGTTCCGCGGCTGGCGCGGCGAGCGTGTCTCGGAACAGGTGTTGATTGAGTGCCTGGCTGGGTTCGAGGAGGTGCGTCTGGACCCGTGTGTGTTGCGCACCGCTGACGGCCGGGAGATTCCCGTGCGCCTGGACCTGGTGCGCTACACGGTCGGCGCGGGGGTGCTCTTCGCCGACATCCTCGACGGCGATGCGCAGCCGAGCCTCAAGGGCGTGGTGCGTCCCCTGGTGCTGACGGTGGACATCCCGGCGGACGTCGCGCCGGGCGAGGCCACGGGCACGCTCTCCCTCCGCGTCAACGGCACGCCCCTCTCCGCGCCCGTCGCCCTGACGATCGACCCCGAGACCCTGCCGCCGCCGCGCGAGTGGAAGTGCCACCTGGACATCTGGCAGCACCCCGACGCCGTCGCGCGTTGGCACGATGTGCCGATGTGGTCGGACGCCCACTTCGCCTTGATGCGCCCCTACATGGAGCGTTTGGCCGACGCGGGGCAGAAGACCATCACCGCCACGCTCATCGACGAGGCGTGGGACCGCCAGACCTACGACGCCTTCGGCCCGATGGTCCGCGTCACCAAGCGCAAGGACGGCTCGTGGGCCTACGACTTCTCCGTCTTCGACCGCTGGGTCGCCTTCATGAGCGAGGAGATCGGCCTGCGCGACGCGACGGTGAGTTGCTACGGCCTCCTCCCCTGGTCGCTGACCTTCGCCTATCACGACGAGGCGCAGGGGCGGACGGTCGCGCCCAAGCTCACCCCCGGCACGCCGGACTACGAGGCCTTCTGGGGACCGTACCTCGAGGCGCTCGTCGCCCACGTGCGCGGGAAGGGCTGGGAGGATCGCGTCCGCCTGGCGATGGATGAGCGCCCCGACGCGCTCTTCCGCCCCGCGTTGGAGGTGGTGCGCCGCCACGCGCCCTCGCTGAAGATCGTGGCGGCCTGCAACGCGCCCAGCGCCATCACCACCGACTTCGACGACTGCTCCTACGGCCTGAACATCTGCGAGCGCCTCGTGCCCCTTGCCAAGGAACGCCACGCCCAGGGCAAGTTCACCACCTTCTACGTCTGCTGCGCCCAGCCCCGCCCCAACACCTTCGCGCACTCCGCCCTCGCCGAGGCCGAGTGGCTCCTGCCCGCCGCCGCGCACTACGGGCTGGACGGCTTCCTGCGCTGGGCCTACCAGTCGTGGACCGAGGACCCCTTCGTCAGCCAGGACTACCGCCCCGCCAACTGGCCCGCCGCGGACACGTCGCTGGTCTATCCCGGCAATCGGTCGAGTCTGCGCTGGGAGGCCCTGCGCAACGGCGTCGAGACCTTCGAGAAGATCCGTCTGCTCCGCGAGAAGGCCGCCCGCCTGGGCCGCCCCGAGGCCCTGGAGCCCCTCGAGGCCGCCCTCGGCGCCTTCACCGTCGCCCGCGGCATGGGCCCCGACTGCCCCTACGAAGCCGACCTCATCACCCTCGACGAAGCCCTCCTCCAAGCCGCCGAGGCCCTCCGCTGACCGGTCAATGGTGTCCGGGGGAATGGGGGGGGAACACAGCGCGACACGGCGCAGGGAAACCGCAGATTTCGCAGATTGGGAGCAGATTAAGGGCGTGCTACCGCAAGCAGGACTGCCAGATTGGGAAACAAATTTGGGGCGCGCAGGCGCACACCCTCCTGAATCTCGTCTTCCTCCTGAATCCCCTGCGCCGCTTGGTGCGTCCCAGTCAGGCACGTCCGCAGGACGTGCCGGGGGTGCAGGGCGAACTTCGCCCTGCCGGGGCGTGGGGCAG
>DVOR01000039.1 GCA_018713405.1 Candidatus Spyradenecus faecavium
CTCTGAGAGAACGCCATGCAAGATTGCCTCCATCTCGTCTACGCCACCGACGCCAACTATCTCTTCCTCACCCGCGTCTCCCTCTGCAGCGCGGCCTGGATGTGCGCGACTCCGGGTAATCTCGTCTTCCACATCCTTGACTGCGGCATTCCAGACGCCGAGTGGGAGCGCTTCGTCGGCGAGGCCCGCGCCGCCGTGGGCGACGTCGCCATCGAGCGCCACTCACTCGACATGGCCCAGTTCGCCGGCTTCCCCAAGTGGCGCGGCACCAGCATGGCCGTCTACGGTCGGCTCGACATCCCCCGTATCCTGCCCAATCTCGACTGGTGCGTCTACGCCGACGCCGATACCCTCTTCACCGACGATCCCCTCAAACTTCTCGCCCTGCGCGACCCAGACGCCGCCATGCTCGGCCAGCTCGGCACCCAGCCCTATCAGCACTTCGGCAAGTGGTACGACAAGCATCACATCGAGCAGGACTGGACGCACTACGTCTGCTCCGGCTTCCTCCTCATCAACCTCGCTTGGTTCCGCGCCCACGATGTCACCGCGCGTTGCCTGGACCTCATCCGCACCTACCCCGACATCCCGTGCGTCGACGAGACCGTCCTCAACCTGGCCTGCGCCGGCCACGTGAAGGGGTTGCCCCACGAATGGGGCATCTTCGCCTACCTCGCCTTTGAGGAGCCCCGCCCCGCCTGCATCCACTACCTCTTCGGCATTGCCCTTCCCACGCGGATGCGTTTCCGTTGGGGTGGCGGTTACCTTGACGCCGCCGTCGTCTGGCTCAACTTTGTGCGCGAGGTCCTCGGCGTGCCCCGCACCGCAATCCGCCCCGACATCCCGTGGTGGCGTTGGCTTGCCGTCCGAACCTACTGTCGCCTCACCAAATGGCTCGTCTGTGCGGCGCTCTGCCTCCCTCGCTTTCGCCGCAATCCCCGCTGGCGTGAGCTCCGTTCCCGTTACGCCACCCGCGCCAACGCCCGCCTCCTCTCCCCCGCCTTCTGGCGCGTGCGACGCTTCCCGATTCGAGGGGGCACTCCAAATAAGTGCCGATGATTTTCCGGAACCCTTAAGGGTTTGGGGCGAAACCCTTAGGGTTTGGGGTCGAACCCTTTAGGGTTTCGGGTCGGGCCCTTTAGGGTTTGGGGGAGGGTGGCGCGGTCGGGCGTATGCGGGGGTGGGGCGGCGAAAGAAAAGCGCAGACAGGAGGGGGCGGAGTGTGGCATAATAAAAAGGTAAAAAACAAAGGAGGCTGACATGAAAGGATTGATGACGGTGGCGGTGGCCGTGATGGCCGCGGCGGTGGCGTTCGGGCAGAGCGGCGAGGAGCAGGCGCGATGTCAGGCGCGCAGCGTGCATCTGCAGTATCAGGGCTTCGCGGAGCCGGCGCAGGTCTTCTACGTGGAGGCCACGGCGGACCGCTTTTGGCCGGGGTCGTACCTGTGCATGCTGGGCTTCGACGGCGGCTATGCCGGCGTGCAGGAGCTGGTGGACGGTCGCCGCGTGGCCATCTTCTCGGTCTGGGAGCCGAGCGACCCCTTCGATTTCAAGGCCCACCCTGACGCCGTGCATGAGGAGAAGCGCACCAAGGTGCTCTACGGCGGGCAGGGCGTGGAGGTCGGCCGTTTCGGCGGCGAGGGCACGGGCGGCAAGTCGATGACGCTCTGGCCGTGGGAGCTGGGCAAGCCCGTGCGCATCGCCGTCTCCTGCGCGCCCGATGGCCCTTACCGCACGGCCTACACCTGCTGGCTGTGGGACGACGCCAAGGACGATTGGTTCCGCATGGCCACCTTCTCGACGTTGGTGGGCGGCTCCCAGGCGACCCTCCGCGGGCCCTATTCCTTCCTCGAGGATTTCCGCCGCGACGTGAAGAGCAAGGATGCCGTCCGCGCGGCCCGGTTCTCCCGCCTGTGGGCGTGGGACGGCCAGAAGTGGGGCGAGAGCGACCAGGCGCGCTTCACCGCCGACGCCAACACCCTGACGACGATCGACGCCGGTCCCGCGGCCGACGGCTTTTGGCTGGCCACCGGCGGCGACACGCGCAACGTCACCGTGCCGCTCTGGGGCGCCATCCGCCCCGGCGGCGCGCCCGACGCCTCGGCCGAGCGCCGCGGCAAGTTGCTGAAGGCCATCCGGGCCGCCCAGCCCGCGCAGTCCTGACATGCGCGTCGCCTTCTTCTCCGACATCCATGCCAACCTCCCCGCCCTGGAGGCCGCCCTTGAGGACGCCCGCGCGCGGGGGGCGACGCACCTCGTCAACCTCGGCGACGTGGTGGGCTACGGCCCCGAGCCCGCCGAGTGCGTGGCCCGCGTGCGCGAGCTCGCCTCGGCCTCCGTCCTGGGCAACCACGACGCCGCCGCCTGCGGCCTGCTCGACCCCCGCCGTTTCAACGCCTTCGCCCGCGAGACCGCCGAGCGCGCGGCCCTCGCCCTCGACGCCGAGGCCCGCGCCTGGATGGCCGCCCTGCCCTACGTGGTGGAGGACGAGGGCTTCGCCTGCGTCCACGGCAGCTTCGAGGCGCCCGAGCGGTTCCATTACCTCGAGACGAAGGAGGACGCCGCGATCAGCCTGGCGGCCATGCCGGGCAAGCCCCTGCTGGTGGTGGGCCACACCCACCTGCCGTGCGTCTACATGGAGGAGGGCGGCGCCATCCGGCAGTTGCCGCCGGAGGACCTGCGCCTGCGTCCCGGCGCGCGCTACGTCGTCAATCCAGGCTCCATCGGCTTCCCGCGCGGCGACCGCCTGACAGCCGACTACCTGCTCTACGACACCGTCACCGGGCTCCTGGCTTTCCGCGCCGTGCCCTACGACCTCGCGCCCTATCGCCTGGCCCTGGTGCGCAACGGCTACAACCCCCTGAACTATTGGTTCCTGAGCCCCTCCGCGCGCCGTCGCCGCGCCGAGCTGGCCTTCCGCAAGCCCTCGCGGGCGTCGGACGCGCCGTTGAGCGGGCCCTTCCGCCCGCGCCGGCGCAAGGGGTTGCCGCGGACGGCCTGGGCGCTCCTGGCCCTGCTGGGGCTGTTGCTCCTGGGCGTGGGCGTCGCGCTTGTGGCCTTCCGCGAGCGGCCCGCGACGCCGGCCACCGCCCACGCCGAGGCGCCCGCGCCGGAGATGGGGCTCCTCCCGCCCCTCGCGGACTGGACGCTCTCCGGCGGCGCCATTGCGGGCAACGATTACGTCCTCGCCCCCGCACGGCCGCGCGTGACCACCTCCGGCGCCCTCACCAGTGGGCTCATCACCCTCCCCAAAGGCGCGCGCCGCCTGCGCCTGGCCTTCGCGGTCGAGGGCGTGCCCGCCGACGGCCTCCGCTACAGCGCGCGCGTCCTCTTCCTGCGCGACAACGGCACCCAGCGCAAGGACGACCTGCACGAATACAAGACCTTCCGCGACTGCGCCTACACCGTCGACGTGCCGGAGGGCGCCTCGCGTTTCCGCGTGTGCTTCGACTTCCTCACCCCCGTGCGCCTGACCCTCTCGCCGCCCTGCCTGACCGTGATCGAATGAGGGTACAAAAAAACGGGCAGCCTGAAGGCTGCCCGTTCGTTTCGCGTCGTGGCTCAGTGTGACTCCGTGTTGGGCACGGGGCCGAAGCGGTTTTCCGTCGGCTGGCTGCCCTGCATCACGAAGATGAGCAGGGCGATGGGGCCGACGATCGGGATGAGGAAGATCAAGATCCACCATCCGGAGCGGTCCGTGTCGTGCAGGCGGCGGGCCGTCACCGCCAGCCCGGGGACGAGCACCAGCAGCGCCCACAGCGCGACCAGCGCATCCGAGACCAGGCCCAGGGCGGCGGGCACGATGGTGCACATCAGATAGGCCCACCAGTATTCCGAGCGCGAGGCGCGCCCGCGGAAGGTCCAGCGAAGCCAGAAGAAGGTCACGGCCTCGAGGGGGGAGACCATGCGTTGGGGGGTGTCGTTCATCGGGTTCTCCTTTCAGAAAAGGGGAGTTCAGCGGGCGGGAGCCAGGCCGAGCTTGGCGCGGAGCTTGGCGACGAGGCCGCGGCTGAAGGTGTCGCAGACGAAGTCCGCCCCCGCGCAACCCTCGAAGGCGACCATCGGGTCGGGCACGGCGGCGGCGCGGAGCCCCACGCGGAGCGCGGCCCGCACGCTGGCGCCGCACGCCATCAGCCCGAAGCATTGGCGGACCGGCGCGCCCAGGGCCACGAGGGCGGCCTGGAGCGTCTCGGGCGCGAGGCCGACGGCCAGGGGCTGGGGGTCGAGCACCGCCAGGGCGCCGCCGGGGACGCCCTCGGCCAGCTCGTCCACCACGGGCTGGCGCAGGCGCGTGACGAGGGCGACGCGGACGCCGTGCTTGGCGAAGGGGCGGAGGAAGGCGCGCACGCCGCGGACGGCCTGCTGGGCGTTCTGCTGGAGGAGGGCGGCGTAGGTGGCGGCCAGGCGGCGCTCCACGTGCGCGGCGTCGACGCTCGCGGGGAGGAGGGCGCGCAGGGCCTCGTCGGTGGGCTTGCCGTAGAGGCGGCGGACGAAGCGGAAGGGGTCGTCGTCGGGGAGGCCGTACTTGAGGAGGCGCTCGGAGAGGACCTCGGCGGGGAGGGCGAAGCCGCCGAGGAAGAGGGGGTCGAACTCGATGATGAGGGCGGGCATGGCGGGCTCCTAGGCGCGTCGGTCAAAGCGCATCGACAGCGTGCGCGAGACGCCCTTCTCGGGCATCGTCACGCCGTACACGATGTCCGAGCCGGCGATGGTGTGCTGGTTGTGGGTGATGATGAGGAACTGCGAGTGGACGAGGAAGTCCTTGAGGGCGTCGACGAAGCGGCCGATGTTGCTGTCGTCGAGGGCGGCGTCGAGCTCGTCGAGCAGGCAGAAGGGGGCGGGCTTGATGAGGAAGATGGCGAAGAGCAGGGCCACGGCGGTCATGGTGCGCTCGCCGCCGGAGAGGAGGCTGATGGTCTGGGGCTTTTTGCCGGGGGGGCGGGCGATGATGTCGATGCCGCACTCCAGTGGGTCCTCGTCGTTCTCGAGGAGGGCGAGGCCCCCGAGGACGCCGCGCTCGAGGCCCGCCTGGGCGAGCTCCGCGCCGCCCTCGAGCGCATCGGCCCGGTCAACCTCCTGGCCATCGACGAGTACAAACAGCTGGAGGAGCGCCACGCCTT
>DVOR01000040.1 GCA_018713405.1 Candidatus Spyradenecus faecavium
TGACCGTGCCGGAGGTCTCGGTGAACGGCGAGCGGCTGGGCGACCGCGACGCCGCGTTGGCGCTGTGGGCGTTCGGGATGGACGGGGGCGGCGCGGCGGAGGTCGCCGTCGGGCGGCTGGAGGTCGGCGACCGCGTGTCGGTGACGCTTTCGGACGGGACGCCGGCCTTGCGCAACGGTGCGCTTTCCCTGTTGGGCGCGCGGACGCTCGATGGCGCGTGGGAGCGGTTGGCAAGTTTCCCCGCGCCGGTCGCGGCGGGTGCCGCGCTGGAGGTGTCGGCGCCGGGCTTCCCCTTCCTCAAGGTCCGCGCCGAGGAAACGGCCGGCGCGCTGGGGCCTTTGGTCGACCTGCGGCCCGCCGCGCCCGCGGAGCGTCCCCTCGCGGCCGGCTCGGGTACGGCCACGCTTTTGGGTTTCGCCTTCGCGGGGGATCCGGCGGATCTTGGCGCCGCGGGGCGGACGACGCTGACGCTGACCCTTTCCGGCACGGGCCTTGTCCCCGGCGGGCTCTATACGCTGACGATCGACGGCGTGGCCCATGCCGCACGTCTCGAGACGCCCGAGGGCGCGGCGGCCACGGGCACGCTCACCTTCACGGGGCTTGCCGTGACGGACGGCGCGCAGGTCACCCTCGCGGGCCCGACCGACGTCAACGGCTCGGTCTCCGTGGCCGCGGGCACGTGGGGCGGCACGGGCACGACCGCGCATATCGCCGCCGTGGTGGCGGACGATTTGGTGAAGGATGGCTTCGTGCCCGCGGACAGCGACCTGGCCTCGGAGCGGACGCCGGAAGGGTATGACGCCACCATTTATCGGATCCCGGCCCTCGCCACCGATGGCGAGGGTGGGGTGGTGGCGGTCTATGACGTCCGCTACGGCAGCGGCGACCTGGGCGATTTCCGCCTCAGCGGCATCGACCTGGGCGAGACGTACAGCGCGGACTTCGGCCGCACGTGGGGCAAGCCGCGTCTGGCCGTGGACGTGCCCAACTTCCGCGCCAACGACGGTTCCTATCCCTATGGCAAGAATCAGGCCAAGATCACCAAGGAAATGGATATCGGCGACGCCGCCCTCCTCTTCGACCCCGCGCGGCGACGCTATTGGCTCATGGCGATCACCGGCGGCGGCCTTTCGTATGTCGGCGAGAACAGCGAACGCAACGACTGCGTCCTGTATTCCCGCGGCGTCGGCCCGGACGCCAAGTGGGAGGGGCGCCGTTCCGTCAAGGCCGCCATCCTCGCGGGCATCGGCAAGTCTGACCACCCCGGGCGCGGCGTCCTCGCAGGGCCCGGCCATGGCATGGTCACGCAGATCGGCCGCGCGGGAATGCCCACGGGCACGCTTGTCTTCCCCGTCCAAGCCTTCGTGAACGGCGGCACCACCAATGCGCAGTGCTGCGCCGCCTATTCCACCGACGGCGGCGCAACCTGGCAGACCACCGGCCTCACGCCCAAGACCCTTGCCCAAGCGCCCCACAACGCGCAGGAAAACTGCGTGATGGAATTGGACGACGGCTCGTGGCTCATGATGTCCAAGGGCGGCACTTGGGGCTCCGGCAAGGGCAAGCGTCTCTTCTTCCGCACGACCGATTTCAAGACCTGGTCGCAGCTCGCCGACATCCCTAACGTCATCCACGTCCAAGGCTCGTGCCTGCGCATCGGCACGGGCGCCGACGGGGTGGGGCGTTATGTGCTGGCCCACCAACTCGACCCCGCCACCCGCGCCCGGCTGGCGCTGGTCTTCGGGCGCGACCTCACCGCGGACAACCCGGACGCCGGGCAGGAGGGCGTGGCCTGGGATTTGGAGAATCCCCTCGTGATCCACGCCGGGGCGACCGGCGGGCAGGGTTATGTCTCGCTCTGCCTGCTTGACGAGACGACACTGGGCGTCCTTTACGAGGCCAACAACCAAATCCGTTTCGAGCGGATCGACCTTTCCCCTTACCTTCGTTGAAGGAGTCCCATGAAAAAGTTGTTCCTGTTTCTCTTGGCGTTGGCGGCGCCGCTCCCGTTTGTCCGCGCCGCTGGCGAAACCGCGCCCGATAGCCTCACCTGGATGCCGATGGGCGATTCCATCACCGAGGGCGAGCGCGACATGGGCCACCCCGACCGCGGCGACGCCGATTCGCGCGGCGGTTACCGTTACCAACTCTGGCGTCAGCTCACCGAGGCCGGGCAGCCCGTCCGCTGCGTGGGCTTCCGCACCGGCCACCAAGGCACCGAGGAGGTCGAGGACAATCCGGCTTGGGCCTGGCATTGCGGCCTCTACGGGGGGCTCATCCGTCCCGTCGCCGGCAGGAAATACGGCGCGCACCTCTTCAACGTCGAAAGCGCGTTGGAGCACGCCGGCCATCCCGACGTCATCACCCTCATGCTCGGTATCAACGACCTCTCCTTCCTTCCCTCCGACGATCCCGCCGGGATCCGTGAGGTTTTCGATGCGTGGGTTGCGTTGGCCTGCCGACTCGCCGACCTCCGGCCGCACAGCCAGGTGCTCGTCTCCACCCTCCTGCCCGTCGTCCCCGGCAACGCCTCGGACGGGCGTTTCGGCCCCTTCAACGACTTGGTCCGCGCCGCCGCCGAGGCGGGTACCGCGCCCTTCGACCGGCCGAACGTCCGTTTGGCCGATGTCTGCCGCCTTGCGTTCGGGGATGCCTATGACGCGAACTTTTTCAAGCCCGATGGCGTCCATCCCAACGAGGCCGGCAGTATCCGCGTCGCCGAGGCGTGGCTCCCCGCCTTCGAGGAGGCGATCGACGCGTTGGAGGCCGCGCACCCTGCCATCGTCCACCTCCACAACGGCGTCCCCGGGCAGGTGCGGGTGCGCCTCAACCGCTTCGCCGCGGACTTCGCCGGTGCCACGCTCAGGCTCGATGGCGGGGCGACCCTCACGGATGGCACGCCCGATCCGGACGATGCCCATGTCTTGGTCTTTCCCTGCGCCACGCCCTTCCGGAATGGTGCCGTGGCCTCCGCCACGCTGACTCACGGGCAAACCCGTTTGGAGGCAGCGTCCGCCGCAATCGAGTTGCTCGGCTCCGGCGCCGCGGAGAACGTCCCGGCGGATTTCCGCGAGGGGTTTGTCCGAATCGGCGCCACCGCGCTTGGCTCCGAGGACGCTTCTGCCGTCGGCGTGCCCGCCGGCCCGATCCGTCGCGTGGCCTACTACCTGGAGCTCAAGCGCCCCGGCCTGCCCCCGCAGTTCGTTTGGGTCTCGATGGATGCCGGTCCTTTCGGGAACGATCCCGCACGGGTCGGTCTCCCTGACCTTGGCGCCGCGCCCATCAAGGCGGAGGTCGGGAACCTCGCCGTCTTCGGCAATCGTGGCAATTTCGCAAAAACCGTGACCGGCGGCCGCGGAATCGTCGAAATCACCCCGTTGGGTTACACCGGCGCCGACGCGGCCTCCTTCCCCGCCGAGGCCACGCCCGGCGCGTACGGTTGGAACGACACCTTCAACACCGCCGGCGCGGGTTATGGTTGCCTGCAGGTGGCCCGGATCCGCGAGGGCGCCGCCGGCACCTCCGCCGACCCCGCCGCCGAAATGATTCTGGCCTACAACGGTTTCCGCTCCGGCATCGACGATGATGCCGGAATCGGCTCGTTCGTCACCCATCGCGACAATCTCGGCACGCAGATCGATGCCGTCCATGACTGGACCTTCTTCGCTCGCCTCACCGGATACGCCGCCTATGCCCCCGCCGCCTACGAACATCGCCTTCTGGAGGTTTGGGTCGAGCCGGGCGGACCACTCGCCGCCCCCGCCTCGGGGCCTTGGGTAGCCTGGGGCGATCGCGCCTTCTCTGCCGAGACCGCGTCGCCGCCGCACGTGGCACTCGCCTTTGACGGGACCGACGCCTCCGCGTGGCGGTTGGAGCATGGCGACGGCCACGTGGAGGAGGATGGGAGCCTGCGCACGGGCACGGGCGCCGCGCCCACCATCCGTTTCGGCAAGACCATCGACGTGGGGTACGACTCCGCCGATGCCATGACCGTCGTGGCCGTGGTGCGTGGGGTGCCCGACACGCCGCTCGGCAAACCGCTCATCCATGTCGGGAACGGCACCACCGGCGTCGGCTGCGCCCTTAAGACCGCGACCACCCTCACCGGCACGTGGGGCAATGCCGTCTGGGGCGATTGCGGTGTCTTCCCGCCGGCCGACGCGCTCTCCGGCGCGGGGAGCGTCTGCGTCGCCCTCACCACCGGCACCCAGCCTGCCCGTATGACCGTCTTCCCCTGTGCGGACGGCGTGCCGGCCTGGACGTCCGTGACCGGCCTCCAGGGTACCGGCCTCCGGGCCGACCGCATCGTCTTCGGCAATTTCGTGAACGCCGACACGGACGGGCTCGACTTCACCCTTGAGCGTGTGGCCGTCTTCCGTGGCGTGCCTTCCGATGGTGCGCTCCGCGCCTTTGCCCGAGGCGAGGCGCTCACGCTCCCCGCCGGCGCCCGGTTCACCCGCTGGGAGGCCGGCGCGCCGCCCTTCGCGATCGATGCCGACGCGCTCGCCTTGTTCCCCGAGGGCGATTACGCCGCGCTTGCCTTCCCCGATGGGTTCGCCGATTCCGACCGCGTGGCGGAGCTCCTGGCCCGCTCCGACCTGCCCGGCGCCGTCGCCGACACGGGGTTCGCGGAGGGCACGCTCACCCTCACGATCCGCCGCGCCGAGGCGGACCTGGTCGTCCTGCCGATGGGCGACTCCATCACCCACGGTTCCTCCAACGGCGCCAACTGGCGCAAACCCCTCTTCGACGGTTTCGCCCGCGATGGCTGGAACGTGCGCTCCGCCGGCTTCTGGGAGAATCTCTACTCCGAGGCGCTCGCCGAGGCCAACGCCCCCGCGCTGCCCGCTTGCCGCAGGCACAACGGCATCAGCGGGCAGCGCATCCATACCGGCGGCAACCGCGCGGGTTACCTGCAGGGCCTCGACAATTTCCTGGACGCCGACGGCTATCCCGACGTCATCACCCTCATGATCGGCACGAACGACGCCGAGGGCGACCCCGAGGCGGCCTTTGCGCAATGGCGGGCGCTTGTGCGGCGCCTCGTGGCCCTGCGCCCCGACGCGTGGATACTCGTCTCGCCCATCCCCGCCATGCGCGGGCAGACGGCCGAGGCCTACGCTGCCGACCCCTTCCGCCCGGCTTACAACGGCGCGATCCTAAGCCTTTTCGATACCGTCACCGCCACGCTCACGGTCGATGGCGCGGAGGTGCCCTGCCGCCTCGGCACGCTCAACGCCGCCGGACGCGAGGCCTTCGGCAAAACGGCCAAGGTGCGCCTGGCCAGCATGTTGGACGCGCTGGGCTTTGCCGAGTCCGGCGTTAACAATCCCTATTACCTCGACGACCTCCATCCGAACCAGGCCGGCTACAACCGCATGGCGGCGGTGTGGCGCGCGGCCATCGAGCAAATCGCCGTCCGGGAGAAGGGGCTCCGGGAAGCGCTCGCCGTCGTCGCGGCCTGGTCGCCGGAGGGGGATTGCGCACGGGTCGCCGTCGCGCTCAACCACAACGTCGTGCCCGACGGGCTCCGCCTTACGGTCGCAGGGCAGGAGGCCGAGGGACTGACGCTCTCCGAGGACGGGCGTGTCCTCACGGGCGCCCTCCCACAGCCGCTTGCCGCCGGGCGAGAGGTCGCGCTGAGCCTCACCGCCCGCCGCGCCGGTCAGGCCGCGGCCGAGACGGCCGAGGCCGCGTTCGTGCCGGCCGGGCTTGGCGCCAAGGCGAACATCCCGGAGGCCGAGGGTTACATAAGCCCACCGCCGAGAAGGCGACCCCGCCCACGCGAACATCCCGGAGGCCGAGGGTTACATCCGTGTCCGGTGGACGCCGGAGGGGCTTCGTTCCGCCGCAGTGCGCGACGAGGCGGAGGCCGCGTTGGACAAGGACACAGTCCCGGCGTATGACCGTGTGGCCTACTATCTGGAGCTGGCCCGCCCCGGCGGCCCCGTCCGGACGGTCTGGGTCTCCGCCGCGGCCGCGCCGGGCGCGTTGCCTTTGGGGCTGCCAGACGCCGTGCTTCAGGCGGACCTGAGAGACGCGCACGTCTTCGGCAACGCCTTCCCCGAGGCCGCCGACCCCGCCGCGTGCTTTGTGGCCTTCGCGCCCGGGGGCGCGGGCTCGGCGGACGGCGCGGCCGGGCTTCCCGACGGCCTCGCCGGATGGTATGACTGGAACGACACCCTCAACGCCACGGACGCCTACGGCATTTTCCAGTTTTGGCTTCGCACGGCCGAGGCCGCCACCCCGGCGACGTTGCTTTTCGCCTACAACCGTTGGGGCTCCGACAGCGGGGAGGATGAGGTGCTCATCGGGGATTTGGCCACCCACACCAGCGGTCGGACGCCTTCCGTCAACGGGGTTTACCTTGATGAATTCGCCGAGGCCTTCACCTTTGGCGCTTACGCCGTCCGAAACCTGGAAATCTGGGTGCGTCCCAAGCCGCCGCCCAAGCCCAATGGCGCCGCCGACGACGCCTCCGCCTATTCCCCCGCCGCCGCGGCCACGCTCACGCGCGTCAACGGCAATGTCGTCCCTTCCGCCGTTCGGGCGTTGGGCAACGGGAGGCCGCTCGACGCGGCGGCGACTTCCGAGGCGTTGGCGTGTCTGGATGGGATCGCGCACGCGGATGGGGAGGGCGGCGTGGAGGTGTGCTATGACTTTGCCGTCACGGATCTGACGTTTGACGGGGGGCGCCTCGCGGTCGCCGCCGCGCTGCGTGCGCCGGCCGGGGCCAGTTTCGTCCCTGGCACGACGTTCCGTCTCCGCTCCGTCTCGGACGACCGAGTCTTGGACGGCGTCTCGGAGGCCGTGGGGCCTGATGGGCGGAGCGTCACCATCACGGCGCCGCAGGAATCGGAGGGGGGACTTTTCCGCGTCGAGGCCTGCCGTTCGGCGTCCCCCTTGGCCGCCGAGGCGGCACAGGGCGGCTGATCGCTCCTTGCGCTTGTTTCGGCGAGGCGGCGTTTTGTGTTATACTGGGGGCGTTGTACGAACTCCTGACGAGGAATGAGCCACGACGATTGAGCATTTCGACGAGTCGTCCTTCGACGCCGCGGTGGCCTCGGGCGTGACGTTGGTGGATTTCTGGGCCACGTGGTGCGGTCCCTGCAAAATGCAGGGGGCGATCTTGGACAAGCTGGCCCTCCCGCCGGAGCTGGAGGGGAAGGTGCGCGTCGGCAAGGTGGATATTGACAAGGCCCCCGCGCTGGCGGTGCGTTTCGGCGTGCAGACCATCCCCACGCTGATCGTCTTCAAGGACGGCCAGGCGGTCGACACGACGGTGGGCGTGACGCGCGCGGACATCCTGCTCGAGAAACTCGCCCAGGCGGCGGCGCGCTGAGCGGGGCGGGCGCCATGCGGACGTTCCTTGCGCTCGCGGCGGCGGCCTTGTTGGCGGCGGCGGCCCCGGCCCAGCGGGCCGTGGGCTCGGCTTACGCCCAGCAGGCCCAGGCGCTGCGCGAGCTTCAGTATCAGGTGCAGACTTTGGCGGCGCGCTTCGACGCCATCGAGCAGCGGCAGTCTTCCCTGGCGGCGCGGATCGCGGCCCTGGAGCGCGGCTCGGGGGATTCGGGGCTGGCGTCGAAGGACGAGGTGGCCGCGCTCCGTTCCGACCTCGCCGCCGTGCGTTCCGCGCAGGGGCGCCTGCGGGACGAGATCGTGGAAGACCTCTCCGCGCGGATCTCGGCCATCGCCAAGCGCCAGGAGCAGGCCCGGGCGGCGGAGGCGCGGGAGCGGCAGGCGGAGCGGCAGCGTTCGGGCTACAGCCACACGGTGGAGGCGGGGCAGACGCTCTCGGCGATCGCCTTGGCCTACCAGGTGTCGGTGAAGGCAATCATGCAGGCCAACAACATCACCGACCCCACCAAACTGCGTGTGGGGCAGACGTTGTTCATCCCCGACCCATAAGGTTCTCATCAGGGGCGAAGGCGCGTGCCGGTCGCCCCTTTTTTGTGCCCGTCTTCGGCGGGAGTGTTAGGCTTTCGCAAGGAGAATGTTAGGATGTTGGCGGCAATCGCGGCATTGGCGGGGAGGTTCCCCGTGTTGGAGACGGAGCTCCGCGCGGCTCAGGATCGTCTCGGCGAACGTCCCCGCCTGCTCCGTCAACGCCTCCCGGCCCAGGCCCGCCGGGCCCGCGCCCTCCAGCGCACGAAGCGCGTTCCGCGCCAGAATGATCTCACGTTTCGTCATCTCGCCGACGCCTCCGGAAGAAGACGCCCGACTTCCCGGCCCAAGCAAGCGCCCCTCGGCCCAAAAGGCCCCAAAAAGCGTGCGCCCCCAAACCCATAAGGTCTCGACCCGAACCCTTATAAGGTCCACCCCCCAACCCTTAAAGGTCTTGCGGCACACCCTTATAGGGCCCCATCGGCACCACTCCACCCTTTGTGGGGGGAAACGCTTGGATACTCCTAGAGGACGCAGGGCGGCCTGAATGCGACAAGCGAGGACGGCACGCAATGTCTCTGACGGGAACCCACGCCCGCCTCACGAAGGCGACAGGCGCTGCGGCTTCCCCCGGAACGCGGCAATCGCCCCAAGTGCGAGACACCGCCAAGGCTGGGTTATCTTTCGTCTTCCGCTTTGTCCCGCCTCGCACGCGCGTCTTCAAGCTCGCCAAAGACCAAGCCCCCGATTTGGACGGGGTTTTGGATGACCAGCGGCCGGTCTTCCACGGCCTGCTTGTAGATGGGCAATCTTGGGATCATGTCGGGGTCTTTCATGAAAGGGCGCAGCGCCTCCCACCCGACATAAACCTCAACGGGCGCGCCGCGATAACCGCTCGCCTCGTAGTCGTTGTAAATGAAGGAGAGGCCGCCGTCGTCGAGGGCGAAATTGTCAGGCATCCTATTGATGAAGACAAACTCCTCTTCGCAAAGCCGCTGGTAATCGGGATAGCCCGCGTCGTCGGCCGCCTGCTTGCGCACGAGCCCAAGGATGGCGTCCTGGTGC
>DVOR01000041.1 GCA_018713405.1 Candidatus Spyradenecus faecavium
CGTGGACACCTTCGCCCGCCCCGTCATGGTGGCGCGTGCGGACGCCCCCGTCGTGGACATCACCTACCACCTCACCGAGGGTGAGCGCGTCCGCATCCGCGACATCCAGATCCGCGGCAACTCCATCACCCAGGACAAGGTCATCCGCCGCGAGCTCGCCATCCAGCCCGGCGAAGACTACGACAGCCGCCTGGTCAAGCGCTCCGAGGCCCGCATCCGCAACCTGAACTACTTCCAGCCCGAGAGCGGCGTCACCTCCTACACCATCCAGACGCCGAACAAGGGCGAGCGCGACCTGGTCTTCGAGGTCCGCGAGTCCCGCACCCTCGACACCAGCCTGGGCGTCGGCGTGAGCACCGTCGACAGCTTCTTCGTCTACGGCAAGGCCACCCAGCGCAACTTCGACCTCTTCAACCCCGGCAACGGCTTCCGCGGCGGCGGTCAGCGCGCCTCCGCCGAGGCCGAGCTCGGCGGCCGCCGCCAGTCCGTCCTGCTCAGCTGGACGCAGCCCTGGCTCTTCGACATGCCACTCGCCCTCACCATCGACGGCTACCGCCGCATGCGTTGGCGCGACTACTACGACGAGATCCGCACCGGCGCCGCCTTCACCCTCGCCTGGAAGCCCGTGCCCATCGCCACGCCCTGGGGCGACCTCCAGCTCGACCGCATCGGCCTGCGCTACACCCTCGAGCAGGTGGAGTACGACGACCCCGACGAGGGCGTCTGGTACTACGACGGCGGCAAGCCCTTCAGCTTCACCGGCCTCGACGACGGCATCAACAGCAAGCTCCGCTTCTTCTGGCAGGAAGACCACCGCGACCGCCCGCTCTTCCCCACCGCCGGCTGGAACAGCCTCGCCTACGTCGAGGTGGGCCTCGGCGGCGACGCCAAAGACTACGGCCTGGGATTCAACGTCACCAAGTACTTCAACCCCTGGAAGGACCACGTCCTGACGGCCCGCTTCCGCTTCGACACCATCGACGCCTACAGCGGCGACGTCCCGATGTTCGACCGCTTCTTCATCGGCGGCGGCCGCACCATCCGCGGCTTCGAGTTCCGTGACGGCGGCCCCAAGGCCTGGAACGGCGGCAACCACGTCCCGATCGGCGGCCAGACCCTCTGGTGCGGCACGCTGGAGTACTCCATCCCCCTCGTCTCCGCCCTCTCCTTCGCCGTCTTCACCGACGTCGGCTCCGTGGGCGACGACTTCTTCGACGTCGGCGGCGACCTCCTCTGGTCCGCCGGCTGCGGCCTGCGCCTCAACCTGCCCGGCTTCCCCATCCGCCTGGACTTCGCCAAGCCCATCACCAACGACGACGACACCGAAGAAGAGACCTTCACCTTCTGGATCGGCATCGACTAAGAAAGGACCCCATGAAAACCTCCCTCCTCGCCCTCGCTCTCGCCCTCCCCTGCGCCCTCCTCGCGCACACCGTCGCCGTCGTCGACATGGAGCGCGTCCTGGCCAACCACCCCAACACCCCCAACGACCAAAAGACCCTCGAGGCCACCCTCGCCGACTACTCCAAGGAGCGCGACGCCCTCCGCGTCGACCTCGAGCGCCTCGCCGACGAGCGCGACCAGACCCTCAAGGACGCCCAGAACCCCATGCTCGCCCCCGCCAAGGCCGAGGAGCTCCGCCAGAAGGCCGCCCAGCAGGAGCGCGCCCTCCAGGAGGCCGCCCAGCGCGCCGAGGCCCAGATGGCCGAGCGCTCCCGCACCCTCACCGAGATGGAGCGCCGCTTCATCAAGCGCACCACCGACGAAATCCAGGCCCACATCAAGGCCGAGGCCGAGAAGAAGGGCATCGACGTCGTCCTCTACAAGGACGCCGTCCCCTACGTCAAGCCCGACTGCGACATCACCGACCGCATCATCGTCCTCTGCGGCGGCGTCCCCCCCAAGCAGGACTCCGCCAAGGACGGCGCTGAGCTCGCCCCGCCCGCCAAGACCGGCCTCCCCGCCGCCAAGTGACCGAAAGGACAGCCATGAGCCACGAACTCGAAGAGGGCCTCACCCTCAACCTTGACTTCGCCAAGATCGCCAAGGTCGCCGCCAACATCCACGAGGACAAGGACAACGTCATCCCCGTCGCCGTCCAGGACATCGACACCAAGGAGGTCATCCTCATCGCCTACACCAACCGCCAGGCGATGGAGCTCACCTTCAAGACCCGCACCCTCACCCTCTGGTCCACCTCCCGCAACGTCCTCTGGGAAAAGGGCAAGACCTCCGGCGAGTCCTTCGAGGTCCTCGAGGCCCGCGTCAACTGCGAGCAGAACTCCCTCGTCTACTTCGTCCGCCCCCGCCGCGGCGCCATCTGCCACACCAAGAACAAGGACGGCAAGCCCCGCAACTGCTACTACCGCTCCATCGACATGGACGACGGCGTCACCCTCACCAACCTTGACCCCTGATTCCCGGTGAACCTCACCGACTGGACCAACGCCGAGGCCCTCTTCGCCGAGGGCCTTTCCGTTGTCCTCCCCTTCCACTGCCTCGCCGACCGCGCCGAGGCCAACCTCGCGCGCCTTGACGCCCTCCTCCGCCCCCACCGCTTCCCCTACCGCATCGTCGCCGTCGACGACGGCAGCGCCGACGCCACCGCCGACGCCCTCCGCCGCGCCGCACGCGCCCTCCCCGCCGTCCTCCCCGTCATCCTCCCCGCCAACGCCGGCAAAGGCGCCGCCCTTCTCGCCGGCCTCGAGCGCGTCGCCCACCCCTGGGTCCTCCTCCTCGATGGAGACCTCGACCTCGACCCCGCCGCCCTCCCCGCCTTCGCCGACGTCGCCGCCGCCACCGGCGCCGACCTCATCCTCGGCGACAAGCGTCACCCCCTCTCCCAGGTTCGCTATCCCCTCCGCCGCCGCGTCGCCTCTGCCCTCTACGCCCGCCTCGTCCGCGCCCTCCTCCGCCTCCCCGTCTCCGACACCCAGTGCGGCATGAAGCTCGTCCGCGCCGACGTCCTCCGCTACGCCGCCCCCCGCCTCCTCGTCAAACGCTTCGCCTTCGACCTCGAGTTCCTCGCCGTCGCCCACGGCGGCGGTTGGCGCCACGCCTCCGCCCCCGTCCGCCTCGACTTCGGCCACCGTTGGGGCTGCCTCACCCCCGCCACCCTCTGGCGTACCCTCCTCGACACCCTCGCCATCGCCTACCGCGCCCGCTTCCTCCACTACTACGCCGGCCTCACGCCCCTGCCGCCCCCGCCATCGGACGGCCCGCACTTCACCCTCATCGTCCCTTGCCCAGGCGACAGCGCCGTCCTGCGCCGTCTTCTCAACGCGCTCGACACCCAGGCCTACCGACACTTCGACCTCATTCTCCTGCCGGACGCACCCATCTCCGGCCTTCCTGAGCGTCCCTGGCTCAGCGTGTGCCCCACCGGTCCCATGCGCCCCGCGCAGAAGCGGAATCTCGGCGCCCGCGCCGCCCAAGGAGAAGTCCTGGCCTTCATCGATGACGACGCCTA
>DVOR01000042.1 GCA_018713405.1 Candidatus Spyradenecus faecavium
AGGGGCTTCTCGCCGGCGTCGACCATCCGGCCCCAGGCCTCCAGGTCGCCGGTCTGCATGAACGAGCGGTCGCCCACGAAGCCGCCCGCGCCGCACCCGAAGGGAACGATGTCGGCGCCGGTCTTGGCCCAATGGTTGTAACGGTTGCGCTCCAGGGCGTTGCGCCCCCAGTGCGTGCAGGAAAGCTGCCGCCACCCCATCGAGGCGAGCCAGTCGCAGGCGGCGGCGTGACGCGCGGCGCGTTCGGCCTCGCACCACCCTTCCTTTTCCATGCGCTTGGCCAACGGCAGCCCGGGGAAGACCTTCAGCGAGTAGAGGTCCACGCCGTCGAGGGCGGAGTCGTGGACGGTCTTGACGTTCTCCTCCATCCATTGCTCCTGCGTCTGCCCCGGCAGGCCGTAGATGAGGTCGGCCACCAACGCGATGCGGTCGCCGCACATCCCCTTGATCTCGCCCAGGCGGGTAAGAAGCTCCTCGCGGCTGTTGCGCCGCCCCAGGCTCCTGCGCAGCTCGGTCTGGAAACTCTGGATGCCGAAGGAAAAGCGCGTCGCGCCGGACTCCAGACACGCCCGCACCCGCTCGTCGTCGAACGCAAAGATGCGGCCTTCGATGGTGAACTCCACGTCCGGCGCGACGTTGAAGTTGCGGTAGATGGCCCCGATCACCCGGCGCAGCTGGTCGGCCGAGAGCGCCGTGGGCGTCCCGCCCCCGAAGTAGACGACGTCCACCGGCTTCTTGGTGAAGACGCCACGGGCGGCCTCGCGCTCGATTTCCCTGAGGAGCCGTTGCGTGTAGGCCTCGAGCGCCGCATCGTCCGTGCGGTGGGAATAGAAACCGCAGAAGGCGCACCGGCTCACGCAGAAGGGCACGTGCACATAGAGGATCAGCGGCTGCCCCTCCGTCGGGACGGCCTCCCCCCAGACCCGCTGCAAGGTCTCCGCGGGCTCGGGCTTGGTCAGCATCGCCAGCATGTCCCCATGCGGCGCGGCGCTCTTCGCGGAGAGGCGCTCCAGAAGTTCCGTTCTGCCCTCAGGCAACAGGAAAGGATTGTTCATGGCGTGGCGTTTCCTTAGTGGTGCCAAATAAACGTGCCCTATAATACGCCTTCGTCCGCGACTTGTCAAGTCAGAAATTATAGAGGCCTAAGAATATTATCACCAATCCCCACAATGCCTTGCGCGATACGTGCGGATTTTCATCGCAGAAAAATAATGAGAATGGGCAAACAAACAGCCCCGTTTGTGCTATACTCCGCTGGCAGTCAAGCAAGAAAGGACAGGCTATGGAAACGGTTTGGGAATGGCTTCGGACGGTGTGCGGCTACTATCGCGCGCAAGGGCGCCTGCTGGCGCTGGACCTGACCACCGTCGTGGCCCGCGCGGGCGCCCGCCTCCTCATCCCCGCCGTCGCCCTCCACGTCTTCCAGGTCTGCCTCCCCGCGGGCGACCTCCGCGCGACGGGCTGGAGCGCCCTCCTCTTCGCCCTCCTCGCCGTCGGCGCGGCCGCCCTCGAATGGTGCGGTACCATCTGCGGACAATGGCTCGGCTTCCGCATCGAGGCCGCCCTGCGCGCCGACTTCTTCGACCACCTCCAGCGCCTCCCCTTCGCCTTCTTCGACCGCACCAAGACCGGCGAGGTCCTCAGCCGCGTCACCTCCGACCTCCGCATGGTCGGCTCCACCGCCCACCTCCTCCCCGAGGCCCTGCTGGAGATCTCCCTGACCCTCGTCGGCGCCTTCGCCTTCATGTTCTGGATCAACCCCACCCTCGCCGCCTTCACCCTCATCCCCGTCCCCTTCATCCTCTTCTTCGCCGGCAGCTTCCAGAAGCGCATCCACCAGGTCTGGCGCGAGAACCGCCACGAGGCCGCAACCTTCGCCGCCCACGTCGAGAACGCCGTCCAAGGCATCCGCGAGATCAAGAGCTTCACCGGCGAGGCCCGCGCCCGCCGCGCCTTCCGCCACGCCAACGCACGCTTCCGCCGCTCCTTCGAAAAGGTCTCCGCCCTCTACGCCCCCCTCTTCTCCGGCACCCAGCTCCTCCTCGAAGGCTACTCCCTCCTCTACATCGCCCTCGGTGCCTGGCTCGTCGCCCGCGATTCCGCCACCCTCGCCCAAGTCTTCGCCTTCTTCATGTACTCCCGCTACGTCACCGCCCCCATGCTCCGCATCGTCGGCTTCCTCGACCTCTTCCAGCAAGGCCTCGTCGGCTTCCGACGCTTCCGCGAATTCGTCGCCCAGCCCCCCGAGGACGACCCCGCCGGCGACGCCGCCCCCCTCGGCCCCGTCCGCGGCGAAATCCGCCTCGAAGGCCTCCGCTTCCGCTACCCCGGCGCCCCCCGCGACGTCCTCGACATCCCCGCCCTCACCCTCCCCGCCGGCGCCGTCTGCGCCCTCGTCGGCCCCAGCGGCGGCGGCAAATCCACCCTCGCCGCCCTCATCCCCCGCTTCTACGCCCCCACCGCAGGCCGCATCCTCCTCGACGGCCGCGACACCGCCACCATCCCCAAACGCGACCTCCGCGCCGCCATCGGCATCGTCGCCCAACGCCCCTTTCTCTTCGACGGCACCGTCCGCGACAACCTCCTCCTCGGCCGCCCCGACGCCGACGACGCCGCCCTCTGGGCCGCCCTCGAGGCCGCCAACCTCGCCCCCGCCATCCGCGCCCGCCCCGAAGGACTCGACACCCCCGTCGGCGAACACGGCCTCCGCCTCTCCGGCGGCCAAGCCCAACGCCTCGCCATCGCCCGCGTCTTCCTCAAAAATCCCCCCATCCTCATCCTCGACGAAGCCACCTCCGCCCTCGACACCTTCGCCGAGGCCGCCGTCCAAGAGGCCCTCGGCCGCCTCTCCGCCGGCCGCACCACCCTCATCATCGCCCACCGCCTCACCACCATCCGCCACGCCACCCAGATCTGCTACCTCGAAGACGGCCGCATCGCCGAATCCGGCTCCCCCGACGCCCTCCTCGCCCTCGCCAACCTCCCCACCTCCCCCGACCCCCACGAAGCCCCCCACGCCAAACCCTAAAGGGGCCAAGGCCAAACCCTAAGGGGTTCGACCCAAAACCCTAAGGGTTCCGGGGCAAACCCTTAAGGGTTTCGCAAAAAGAAGTGGACTTATTTGGAGTGGGGCCGGGGCGGGGGCACAAAAAAAGACGCCCGGAGGCGTCGTTCGGAAAAGGATGGTGGGCTGTGCTGGACTCGGACCAGCGACCCCTACCGTGTGAAGGTAGTGCTCTAACCAACTGAGCTAACAGCCCGAAGGGGTGTGGAGCGGGCGAAGGGAATCGAACCCTCGTAAGAAGCATGGGAAGCTCCTATTCTGCCATTGAATTACGCCCGCAGAACGTCCCATAAGATACCAAATGCCCGGGTCTCGACGCAAGTGTTTTTTTGCCCAAGGCGAAAAAAGCCCGTGCGCGGGGTTGCCGGAGCAGCGGTCTCCCGGGAAAACACGAAGGGCACGAAGAACCACAAAGGGACACGAAGGGAGGAAGGAAGAGGATGGATAGATGAGATGGGCGGGAAAGGGGGGAAAGAAAACGGAAGGGAGACGAAGGGGGAATGAATGAAGGAAGGAAGGAAGGGAAAAGAGGGGAAGGGAAGTGGAGGGAGATGAAGGAAGGGGAAAAGGGAGGAATGGAAGCGGAGGGGGAATGAAAGGGGATGGTGGAGATGGATGGAGGGTGGATGGAGGTGTGGGGCGCTGCCCCACGCCCCGGCAGGGCGAAGTTCGCCCTGCACCCCCGGCACGTCCTAAGGACGTGCCTGTCCGGGACGCGGTGGGGGCCAAGCCCCCACACTCCGGGGCGCACAGGAGGTGCAGGAGATTCATGAGATACAGGAGCGCCCGCAAGCGGGCGACGGACGAGGCCGTGCAACCAAACTTCCAAGCCTCCCTCCCGCGTCCCGCGTGCGGCAGCACGCCCTTAATCTGCAACCAATCTGTGAACTACCGAAGGTCTTTCGAGCAAAGCGAAGAAACATCTGCGGTTCCCGAGTCGTCTGGCGCGGGACAAAAAAGGCCCCGGCGGTGCCGGGGCCGTGTTGTCGCGTCGGGCGCGGGGGCCTTAGAAGGCGTAGTGGGCGAAGGCCTTGTTGGCCTGGGCCATCTTGTGGGTGTCGTCGCGCTTCTTGAGGACGTTGCCGGTGTTGTTGTAGGCATCGATGAGCTCAAGGGCGACGGCGCGCGGCATGGGGACGCCGCGGCGGGCGGCGGCATACTGCGCCATCCAGCGAAGGGCGAGGGCGAGCTGGCGGCCGGGGCGGATCTCGACGGGCACCGGGTAGGTGGCGCCGCCGACGCGACGGCTCTTGACCTCGACTTTGGGCTTCATGTTGTTGATGGCCGCGTCCATGACCTCGAGGGGGTCCTTGCCGGTTTCCTTGGCGAGTTCCTCGATGGCGCCGTAGACGATGCGCTCGGCGGTGGTCTTCTTGCCGGACTTCATGAGGGTGCGGACGACCTTGGCGACGAGCTCGCTGTTGAAGCGGGGGTCGGTCTGGTGGACGCGCTTGATGGCTTGACGACGTCTCATTTATCGCGCCTCCTTATTTCTTCTTGGCCTGGGCGGCGGCGTCCTTCTTGACGCCGTACTTGGAGCGGGAGCGGCCACGGCCGTTGACGCCGAGGCTGTCGAGCGCGCCGCGGATGATGTGGTAGCGCACACCGGGAAGGTCGGCCACGCGGCCGCCACGGACGAGGACCACGGAGTGTTCCTGGAGGTTGTGGCCTTCGCCGGGGATGTAGGCGGTGACTTCGTAGCCGGAGGTGAGGCGCACACGGGCGACCTTACGCAACGCGGAGTTAGGCTTCTTCGGGGTCTGGGTCTTGACGACGGTGCAGACGCCGCGGCGCTGGGGGCAGCCCACCAGGGCGGGGGATTTGCTCTTCTTGCGCTGGGGGGTGCGACCCTTGCGCACGAGCTGGTTGATCGTAGGCATTCGGTTGTCCTTCGATGGTTCGTTCAAGTCGGTGCCGGCTGGGCCGGCGGTTCGGGGTCTGGCCGGGGCGAATGGGACGGGGCTCTCGTCCTCCTGGGCCCAAGGCGACGCTACCTGCCTTGGGGCTCCGCGCCAAATAAACTCATGCAAGATAGCACAAAGGCTGTGCCATTGTCAAGGGGTGCGCGCCCCGGGGGTGTCCGGGGCGCGGGGGGCCTTAGGCCTTGGTGACGCGCCCGGCCTTGATGCAGGCGGCGCAGACGGTCATGTGGCAGGTGGTGCCGTTGGCCGTGCGCACGTGCACGTTCTTGAGGTTGGGCGTGAAGCGGCGCTTGGAGATGCCGGTGGTGTGCAGGCCGATGCCGCCCTTGGCCTTCTCCAAGCCGTGGCGGACGATCCGGCTGCCGACGATGGGCTTCTTGCCGCAGATTTCGCAGATACGAGACATGTCGATGCTCCTTGGTGTTAGAGTGTGAGAGTGGTTCAGGGTTTCAGGAAGGTGGCCATGCGGAGGCGTTCGGGGGTGACCTCGGTGTGGTCGACGGGGCCTTCCTCGGCGCTCGGGGGCTCGGCGGGGGCGCCGTGGGGGGTGGGCTTGAGCGCGTCGCGCAGGGCTTGGCGGACGGCGTCGAGCCCGGGCTTGCCTTCGGCGGTGAGGGAGAGGCGCAGGGGCTCGAAGCCGAGGGCTTTGGCGGCCTCGGCGTAGCGGGCCTGGGCGGCGGGCTCGTCCATCTTGTTGGCGATGACGAGCGCGGGGCGCGCGGCCAGCTCGGGGTCGTAGCTCTCGACCTCGGCGCGGAGGATGCGGTAGGCCTCCTCGGCGGGGTTTTCCTCGTCGGCCATGTCCAGGACGTAGACGAGCATGCGCGAGCGGGAGATGTGCCGCAGGAAGGTGAGGCCCAGCCCCACGCCGCCGGCGGCGCCCTCGATGATGCCCGGGATGTCGGCCACGCGCAGGGTCGCGTAGTCCCCGTAGACCACGGTGCCCACGATGGGGTGGAGGGTGGTGAAGGGGTAGTTCGCGATCTTGGGCTTGGCGGCGCTCAGCGCGGCCAGGAGGGAGCTCTTGCCCGCGTTGGGGAAGCCCACGAGCCCGGCGTCGGCGATGGTCTTGAGCTCGAAGCGGGCCATGAAGGCCTCGCCCTCGCTGCCGGGGATGAACTTCTCGGGGGCTTGGTTGGTCGCGCTCTTGAAGTGGACGTTGCCCCAGCCGCCGCGGCCGCCCTTGGCCAGCACGAGGGTCTGTCCGGGCTCGAGCACCTCGCCCAGCCAGGCGCCGGTCTCGGCGTTGTAGACCTCGGTGCCGCAGGGGACGTCGACGATGAGGTCCTTGCCGTTGCGGCCGTGCATCTTCTGGCCGGAGCCGTTGACGCCGTTCTCGGCGATGAGGCGCGGCTCGTAGAAGATGCGCAGGAGGCTGTCGGCGTGGGTGCTCGCGCGAATCGCGACGTTGCCGCCGCGGCCGCCGTCGCCGCCGTCGGGGCCGCCCTCGGGCACGTGCGACTCGCGGCGGAAGCTCCCGCTCCCGTCGCCGCCGCGCCCGGCGCGCACCTCGGCCGTGGCCGAATCGACGAACACCCTGCTCTTCATGGCCGTTCCTGAAACCTGTCCGTTAGGCCTGCTGGGCCAGGGGCTGGACGGTGACGACCTTGCCGTTCTTCTGGAACGCCACCGTGCCCTCGATGAGGGCGAAGAGGGTGAAGTCGCGCCCGCAGCCCACGTTCGCCCCGGGGGCGAACTTCGTGCCGCGCTGGCGGACCAAGATCTCGCCGGCCTTCACATATTGCCCGGCGTAGCGCTTCACGCCGAGGCGCTTCGCGTTGCTGTCGCGTCCGTTTCCGGTGCTGCCTGCCATAGTCGTTCCTCCTTTAGGCGATGGACTTGATCTTCAGCACCGTCAGCTCCTGGCGGTGCCCCACGCGGCGCTCGTAGCCTTTGCGGCGGTTCTTGCGGAAGTGGATGAGCTTGTCGCCGCGCTTGTGCCCAAGCACGGTGGCCACCACTTTGGCGCCGTCCACGGTCGGCATGCCGATCTTCAGTTCGTCGCCGGTGTTCAGCGCCAGCACGCCCGTCAGCTCGATGTCCGCGCCGGGCTCGCCGGCCATCCGGTTCACCTCGATCACGGCGCCGACGGTCACGCGGCACTGCACGCCGCCTGCCTCAACCACTGCGTATGCTTCCATAATCGTCCTTTTGGATAGGTTCAGAAATCCGATTTCGACGCCACTCCGGCGCCAAAAGTCCGCATAAGATACACCATCCCGCCCCTGTGCGTCAACTCTTTTTTGCGGGCCTCCCCACGCGAAAAGTCATATCTCCCCTATCCACATCGTGAAATCTTCCGCGAGCGCCGCCCCCTCGCAAGTCATAACCCACGCAAAGCCGCGCTCCAGGCCCGCCACCCCCCGCGGCGCCTCAGAAGAGGTCGCTGTGCGTGCCCGTGCGCATCAGCGTCAGCACCAACGCGCCGTTGTCGATCTTGTAGACAATCAGCCAATCGGGCTGGACGTGGAACCCACGGAATCCTGCGTAGGTCCCCGTCAGCGCATGGTCATGGTAACGTTCCGGCAAAGCCAGCCCGTTGCCGAGGTAGGCAAGCGCGGCCTCGGCCAATTCCCAACGCTTGCCGCGCCGCATAATGCGCTTGTAGTCCTTCTTGAAGGCAGAGGTCCAGTAGATTCTGTACTTCATTTTTCAAGCTCCGCGCGAAGTTCTTCGAGGGAGGTGACGTACTTCGCGTTGGGGTCGTGGGCGAGGGCGATGGCCTCCTCCATCGCGCGAAGCGTGGTGCGGTTCGGGCGCTTGCGGCGAACAGCGAAGGGGAGCCCTTCCGCCTCGATGGACTGGCGGACGAAGATATTGATGGCGGTGGTCAGATTCATCCCGAGCGAGGAGAAGAGCTCCTCGGCCTGTTGCTTCACGTCGGCGTCCATGCGGATGGTCAGGTTTGCGGTAGCCATAGATTCCTTCCTTTCTTTCTGCCCCACAGAATAGCACATTCGCACACACTTAACAACCTATTGCAAGTAAATCATCATGCAGTGCACGCGTATCCCTTCTTTTCCCACGCGTCATCGTCCTAAAAATTGTGCTTGACGCCTAGAAGAGACTTTGCTATAATTATCATCATTCTTTTGCCGGTTAGTCCGGCGGGCCATTGGCCCCCTTTGGCCGCGCGTCCCCGCGTGTGCGACTGTCTTTCTTTTCACCGTGCGCCCTGAAGGGTCGCCGGCGTTCGACCCTGCCAGCGCGTCTGCATGTGGCGTGCCTTCGCGAAGGCCCACGCCGCCGTCTTCGGGGAGGAGGGGCGCCGGGGGGAGCGGCGTGTGGCGGCGCGAAACACAGGGATACTACCCCCCTCCTCCTAGGAGTCTCCAATTTCTAACAATCCGCCCGAGGCCTACTCTCCCTAGGCGTTCGGCGATTTCCCGGCCGCTCCCGGAAAATAATTGTTTGACTTCCTTGAATTCCTTGTTAAGATACGCGCCCTGTTTTTCGAGGAAGTCCGTGCCCGCCGTCTGTGGCGCGCCGGGAAACAGCGAAAAGAAGGAATACCATGACCCTCCAGCACCAATGGGGCAGCGTCGGGATGGCTTTGGCCCTCACGGCGTCCCTCAGCGTTTGCGGCGCCGCCCGCTCCGCAACGAACACTACCCCCCCCCATGTCTATGATTTGACCCCCGCCCCGCGGGCGCAGGTCAACGACCCGGCACAGGCCCCCGCGGCACTCCAGATTCAGCCCGTCACCGTCAACAAGGACATGACTTGGGCATGGACCGATGACGATGGAAACGCCCGAGAGGCTTACCGCTTTGACCTCAAGGCCGGCGTCACCCTCACTATTGAGAAGAGCTACACCACCCGCACCCTCATCTTCGCGTGCGGGGAGGGCTCCGACGTCAATCCGCCCACCGTCACCGTCGCCGAAGGCGTCTCCCTGACCTGCCCGCTTCGCTTCCAGAACGCGGCCGGCGCGACCGGCGGC
>DVOR01000004.1 GCA_018713405.1 Candidatus Spyradenecus faecavium
AGCATATCGCGGTACTTCGGCAACGGCCACCGCGCGTCGTCCACGTCCTCCTCCAGTTTGTCGACCGTCGCGCGGAGGGTGCCCAGCGCCGTCAGGATGTCGGCGGGGTCCCGCGCGAGGGCCGTCTCCAGCTCCGCGCAGTCGCGGTGGAGAGCGTCCAACCCGCGGCCGAGCGTGCGGGCAACGTCCGAGACGCTCGCCGTGCCTTCCTTGACACCCGCTTGTTTGGCCGCGGCGACGGCCTTGCAGACCACGCCGAATTCGGCGGTCGCGGCGGGTTCGATGAGGCTCCGGGCCATCTCCAGCGCGGTCTTGCCCTCGATGAGGACCTTGCGCTCGTATTCCTCCATGAAGACGCCGTGGCGGCTCTCCATCTCGGTGGGGCGGAGCACGCCGGCCTGGTCGAAGAGCGCCAGGTTCTTGGGGTCGAGCATGGGCGCGAGGGCCTCTGGGGTGGTGTGCAGGTTGGGCAGGCCGCGCTTGGCGGCTTCCTTCACCCAGGCCTCGGAATAGCCATCGCCGTTGAAAATGACGCGTTTGTGGTCTTTGATGACGGCCTGGATGATTTTCTGGAGTCCTTCGTTGAACTTGGCCTTGGGCAGCTTGGCGATGGCTTCGGCCAGGGTTTCCATGCTCTCGGCCACGATGGTGTTCAGCGTCATGCAGACGCTTGCGCAGTTGTGGCTGGAGCCCGGCGCGCGGAATTCGAACTTGTTTCCGGTGAAGGCGAAGGGGCTTGTGCGGTTGCGGTCGGTCGCGTCGCGCGGCAAGGGCGGCAGGGTGTCGATGCCGATGCGCAGGGGCGCGGTGTGGGCGCCTTTGGCGCGGGCGCCGCGCTCGATGCGGCCGATCACTTCGGCCAGCTCGTCGCCCAGGAAGATGGAGATGATGGAGGGCGGGGCCTCATTGGCACCTAGGCGGTGGTCGTTGCCAGCGCCCGCCGTGGCCGCCCGCAGAATGTCGGCATGCAGGTCCACCGCGCGGATGACGCTGGCGAGCACGGCCAAGAAGATGGCGTTCTCCTGTGGGTTTTGCCCGGGGTCGAGCAGGTTCTTGCCGTTGTAGGCCACGGACCAGTTGTTGTGCTTGCCCGAGCCGTTGACGCCGGCGAAGGGCTTCTCGTGCAGCAGGCAGACGAAACCGTGGCGCTCGGCCACGTTGCGCAGGGTCTCCATCGTCAGCATGTTGTGGTCGATGGCCAGGTTGAGCTCCTCGAACATCGGGGCGAGCTCGAACTGCGCGGGGGCGACCTCGTTGTGGCGGGTCTTGGCGGGGATGCCCAGGCGCCACAGCTCGCGCTCCACGTCCTCCATGAAGGCGAGGACGCGGGGCTTGATGGAGCCGAAGTAGTGGTCCTCCAGCTGCTGGTGGCGGGCGGGGGGCGCGCCGAAGAGGGTGCGCCCGCACTGGATCAGGTCGGGCCGCTTCAGCCAAAAGGCCTTGTCGATGAGGAAGTACTCCTGCTCGGGGCCGAGCGTGCAGACCACGCGGCCGTCGGGCTCGCCGAAGCAGGCCATGAGCTTGCGCACCGCCCGCTCCAGGGCCTGCATCGAGCGCAGCAGGGGCGTCTTCTTGTCGAGCGCCTCGCCGGTGTAGGAGCAGAAGAGGGAGGGGATGCAGAGGGTGGCGCCGTTGGCGTGGCGCTTGATGAAGGCCGGGCTCGTCACGTCCCAGGCCGTGTAGCCGCGCGCCTCGAAGGTGCGGCGCAGGCCGCCCGAGGGGAAGCTCGAGGCGTCGGGCTCGCCCATGATGAGGTTTTTGCCGGAGAAGCGGGCCAGGGTCTGCCCCACGCCCGTGGGCTCGAAGAAGGCGTCGTGCTTCTCGGCCGTGCTGCCGGTGAGGGGCTGGAACCAGTGGGTGAAGTGGGTCGCGCCGCGGTCCATCGCCCACTGCTTCAGGGCGTGGGCCACCTCGTTGGCGATGGCCGGGTCCAGCGGCGCGTGGTCGCGCATGGTGTGCAGCAGTTTGTCGGCCGTGTCTTTGGCCAGGTACTCGCGCATGGTGCCTTCGTTGAAGACGTCCGTGCCGTAATCCACCTTCGTGTCGTCCATGATAGCTCCTTGTGTTGGGGTTGCCTTCAATTGCAACCGCCGTGCCAAAACGCACGCCGGGGGCGTGCGCAGGAGAACAGAGAACGGAGAACAGAGAACAGAGCGCCCCTGCGGGGCGACGGGCGGGTTGTCTGGGCCGGATAGTCGACTCCCTTGTTTTCCGCTTTTGTAATCCCCGGTTCGCCGGGGGGCGTCCCCGCTCGGGCAAACGCTTGCGTTTTCAGGGGGATGAGGGAAAGGATTACAATTTTGTGGCGAAATCAGCAAGATTTTACAGTTTTGTGCAAAGGGTTCGCCCCCCAAACCCTAAGGGGTCGGAGGCGAAACCCTAAGGGGTTCGACCCAAAACCCTAAGGGTTTCGAGGCAAACCCTTAAGGGTTTCGGAAAAAGATGTGGACTTATTTGGAATCGCCCCCTTGCGGGCCCCCCTGCGGCCCCTTTGGCACGGAGGTTGCAAAGTGACCTTGAGACTCACACAAAGGAGCCGTCATGGACGAGACACATCAATCAGGCCTGCCCGGACGACAGGGACTCTACGACCCGCGGTTTGAGCACGACGCGTGCGGCGTGGGGCTGGTGGCCGACCTCAACAACCGCCCCAGCCACCGCATCGTCGAGCAGGGGCTGACCGTGCTCCGTCGCCTGACCCACCGCGGCGCGGCGGGGTGGGACCCTGAGACGGGCGACGGCGCGGGGCTGCTCCTCGCGCTCCCGGACGCCTTCTTCCGCGCCCGCGTGGAGGGCCTCCCCGAGGTTTACGCCGTGGCGATGGTCTTCGGCGGCGAAGGGCGCGAGGGCGGCTTCGAGGCCATCCTGCGCGACGAGGGGCTCACGCCGATCGTCTGGCGCGAGGTGCCCGTGCACCCCGAGGCCATCGGCCGCTCCGCCCGGGCGAGCCGCCCGCGCATCCGCCAGCTCTTCGTCGCGCCGCCGGCGGGGTGCCTCGGGGACGACCTGGAGCGGCGGCTCTTCATCGCCCGCCGCCGCGCCGAGCAGGCGCTGGGCGAGGGCCTGTACGTCTGCTCCCTCTCCGCGCGCAGCGTCGTCTACAAGGGCCTGCTTCTGGCGCGCCAGCTCGACGCCTTCTACGAGGACCTGCGCGCGCCTGACTTCGCCTCCGCCCTGGCCGTGGCGCACCAGCGTTACAGCACCAACACCTTCCCCACGTGGAACCTCGCCCAACCCTTCAGGCTCTTGGCCCACAACGGCGAGATCAACACCCTGCACGGCAACCTCGCCGCCCTCCGCGCCCGCGAGCCCGGCCTCGCCAGCCCCCTCTTCGGCGACAATCTGGCCAAGGTCCTGCCGCTTATCCCGCCCGGACAGTCGGACTCCGCCTGTCTGGACAACATGCTGGAACTGCTCGTCCGCGCGGGGCGCGACCTGCCGCACGCCATGCTCATGCTCTTGCCGCAGGCCTGGGGCCCGACGCACTACATGGGCAACGACGTCCGCGGTTTCTTGGAATACGAATCGGCCCTCATGGAGCCGTGGGGCGGTCCCGCCGCCGTCGTCTTCTCCGATGGCCTGCGCGCCGGCGCCGCGCTCGACCGCAACGGCCTGCGCCCCGCACGCTACGCCCTCTGCAAGGACGGCACCTTCGTCCTGGCCTCTGAGGCCGGCGTGCTCGACCTGGCGCCGGAGGACATTGTGCGGCGCGGCCGCCTCCGTCCCGGCGAGATGATTTGGCTCGACCTCGCCGCGCATCGCGTGATGGGCGACGCCGAAATCAAAGCCCACGTCGCCCGCCGCCGCCCCTATCGCCGCTGGGTGGAGGAAAACCGCATCGTCGTGGACGGGCTCTTCCGCGAGACCGCGCCCGACCCCGTGCCCGGCGGGCTCGCCGCCCTGCAGCGCCGCTTCGGCTACTCCCGCGAGGACGTCGCCTCCATCGTGCTGCCCATGGCGCGGCAGGGGCAGGAGCCCGTCGGCTCGATGGGCGACGACTCCGCCCTCGCCGTGCTCTCCGACCGGCCCCGCCTGCTCTTCGACTACTTCAAGCAACGGTTCGCGCAGGTGACCAACCCGCCCATCGATCCCATCCGCGAGCGGTCGGTGATGAGCCTGATGACCTACGTGGGCAACCATGCCAACATCCTCGAGGAAACCCCCGCCCACGCGCGCCTCATCAAGCTGCGCCGCCCCCTCCTCACCGACGCCGAGGTGGAGCGGCTGGGCCATGTC
>DVOR01000043.1 GCA_018713405.1 Candidatus Spyradenecus faecavium
GGCGGTGACGCTGAAGATCCACCACCAAATCCGCGAGGACGACGAGGCGCTCTTCGGCTTCGCCACGGCGCGGGAACGGCAGTTCTTCCAGTCGCTGCTGGGCATCACGGGCATCGGGCCGAAGCTGGCGCTGGCCGTGCTCAGCGGGTTGACGCCGCGTGAGCTGGCGGCGGCCATCGCCGAGGGCGACGTGCGCAGGCTCTCCTCCATCTCCGGCGTGGGCAAGAAGACGGCCGAGCGCATCATCGTGGAGCTGAAGGACAAGGTGGACCCGTTGGAGGCGTTGGCCGGGCGCGGCGGGGAGGCCGAGGAGGCGCCGCCCGCGTTGCGCGACGCCATCCTGTCGCTCGTCGCGCTGGGCAACAAGGCCGAGGACGCGCGGGCCATGGCCCAAGCGGCCTACGAGAAGAACCCGAAGGCCTCGGTGCAGGACCTGATCCGATTGGCGCTCCGCAAGTAAAGGGAGGAAGCGATGATTCTGCAGTTCACAAAGATGCATGGCGCGGCGAACGACTTCGTGATGCTCGACGACCGCGAGGGGACGGTGCCGTGGCAGGACTACGTGCTGATGAGCCTGCTGGCGGCGCGGCGCACGGGCGTCGGCTGCGAGGGCGTCATCCTGATCCAGAAGTCCGACCGCGCTGACTTCCGGATGCGCTTTCTGAACCCCGACGGCACCGAGGTGGACATGTGCGGCAACGGGGCGCGCTGCGCGGCGTGGTTCGCGCACAAGATCGGCGCCGCTCCGCGTGCCATGACGATGGAGACCTCGTGCGGGTTGCTCGACGCGGAGATTCTGGACGCCTGCAACGTCAAGGTGTGGATGCCGGAAGCCACCGCGCGCAGCTACGGCATGGTCATCCATGTGGATGGCCGCCCCGTGGCGGGGGACTACATCAACACCGGCGTGCCGCACTTCGTCATCCGCATGGACTCGCTGGAGGGCGTGGACGTGGTGGGGCTGGGGCGGGCCATCCGCCTGCATTCGGCCTTCGCGCCCGAGGGCGTGAACGTCGACTTCGTGGCGCAGCGCGACGCCGACCACTTGGCCATCCGCACCTATGAGCGCGGGGTCGAGGCCGAGAGCGGGGCCTGCGGCACGGGCGCGGTGGCCGCCGCCGTCACCGCCGTCGAGGCCCACGCCGGCACGTTGCCGATGTCCGTGCGCACGGGCGGCGGCTTCATCCTGACGGTCGACGCGGATTGGCGCGCGAACCACTGCACCGGCCTCACCCTCGCCGGCCCCGTGAAGGAGGTCTATCGGGGCTCCATCGACCTCTCTTTGCTTGGGAACGACCTGGCGAACCTGGAATGAACCTGATCCTGCTCGCACCCGAGGAGGCCGCGCAGGGCCGCCTCACGCTCACCGACGCGCGCGCCGAACACCTGCGGGCCGTGCTCCATGCCGCGCCGGGCGACCGGTTCCAGGCCGGCGTGACGGATGGGCCCGTCGGCACGCTCACCGTCGTCGGGGTGGGGGAGGCCGGCGTGACGGCGGAGTTCGCGCCGGAGGGCGAGGCCCTGCCGCCGTGGTACGACCTGGTGTTGGCGCTGACGCGGCCGCGGCAGTTGCGGCGCATCCTCTTCCAAAGCGCGACGCTCGGCGTGCGCACGCTCTTCCTGGTCGGCGCGGCGAAGGTGGAGAAGAGCTACTTCAACATGCACCTGCTGCGCGAGGAGGAGTACCGCCCCGTCCTCCTGGAGGGGCTGATGCAGGGCAAGACCACCGCCGTGCCGCGCGTGCGCCTCTTCCCGAAACTGCGCGACCTGTGGGACGCGCTCCCCGCCGCGGGCACGCGCCTCATCGCGAACCCCGCGCCCGAAGGCGCGCCGGAGCCCGCGCTCGACCGCGCCGCGCCGCCGATCATCGCCATCGGGCCGGACGGCGGCTGGAGCGAGGCCGAGAACGCGGCCTTCGCGGAGCGCGGCTTCGCGCTCCTTTCGCTCGGGCCGCGCCCCCTGCGCACCGACACCGCCGCCGTCGCCCTCCCGGCCGTCCTCGCCGACAGGCTCCGCAGGGCTTGACCTTCTCGCGCCGATGGAGTACACTAATACTAAATGGCCGTGGATGAGCGGCCAGACGATTTGACGAAACGCTAACAAGGAGCAGGACACATGAGCCTCTTTTCCACGCGCCGCGGCTTTCTGAAGACGGCCGGCGCCGCGACAATCGCCGGGACGATCGGGTGCAAGCTGCCGGCCCGGAAGTTTGACCACGTCGGTGGGCTGAGCTGCGCGCCGCTTGAGACCGTCAAGGTCGGCGTGATTGGCCTGGGCATGCGCGGCCCCGGCGCGGTTTACCGCCTCTCCGCCATCCCCGGCGTGCGCGTGACGGCGCTCGGCGACCTCTTCGAGGCGCGCGTCGCCGCCCCCACGAAGTGGCTCACCGACCACGGCTTCTCCGCGCCCAAGGGCTACTACGGCGGCCCGGACGAGTGGAAGAAGCTCGTCGATGACCCGGACGTCAACCTGGTCTACGTCGCCACGCCCTGGCAGATGCACGTGGAGATGGTGAAGTACGCCCTCAGCCACAAGAAGCACGTGGCCTGCGAGGTGCCGATGGTCTTCCACGTGGACGACTGCTGGGACATCATCGACCTGGCCGAGGAGAACCGCGTCCACTGCATGCTCCTGGAGAACTGCTGCTACGGCGACAGCGAAATGCTCGCCCTCAACATGGTGCGCCAGGGCATCCTCGGCACGCTCGTCCACGGCGAAGGCGCCTACATCCATGACCTGCGTGCCTGGAACTTCAAGGAAAACTCCTACGAAGGCTTCTGGCGCCTGAAGTGGAACGCCCAGCACGGCGGCAACCCCTACGCCACGCACGGCCTGGGCCCCATCTGCCAGTACATGAACGTCGGCCGCGGCGACCAGATGCGCGTCCTCACCTGCCTGAACAGCGGCGAGTTCGGCTTCTCCGAATACGTCAAGTATCATGCTGCCGAAATCGATGCCCTCAAGGCGAAGTCCAAGGGCAAGAAGTACGGTATGAGCGACGTGGACGCGCTCACCGGCCCCTGGAAGCAGGGCGACATGTCCACCTCCATCATCAAGACGGTCAAGGGGCGCACCATCCTCGTCCAGCACGACACCACCAGCCCGCGCCCCTACACCCGCATCAACCTGATCAGCGGCACCAAGGGCGTCCTCCAGGACTACCCCCTGCGCATCGCCCTTGATCCCAAGTACGAAGCCCCCCACCTCGGCTGGGCCAGCGAGGCGCAGCTCCGCGAGATCGTCGCGAAGTACCGCCACCCCCTCTGGAAGGAATCCGGCGAGCTCGCCCAGCGCCTCGGCGGCCACGGCGGCATGGACTTCCTCATGGACCTGCGCCTCTGCTACTGCCTGCAGAACGGCCTGCCCCTGGACATCAACGTCTACGAGTCCTGCCAGTGGTCCGTCATCGCCGAACTCTCCGAGATCTCCAACGCCAACGACGGCGCCCCCGTCGAGGTGCCCGACTTCACCCGCGGCGCCTGGCAGGACCTCGCCCCGCTCGGTATCGAGACCGTCGACCTTGAGCTCAACCAGGATGCCAAGGCCGGCCAGCAACTGAACGTCTAACCCTTTAACAAGGAGAACCAACCATGTCCCACGATTGCGCCTGCTCGGCCATCAAGTTCGTGCCGCCCTTCGACCCGGGCTTCAAGCCCGCCTTCCTGAAACTCCGCCGCATCAAGGAAGACGCGGCCAAGGACCCCGGCGGCATCGTCACCGTCGCCATCGAGCGCGACAACAACGCCGTCGCCCGCTACGACCTGCCCTATCCCAAGCGCGCCGTCGAGTGCCCCGGCTTCGCCCGCTTCGTCGAGCGCATCGTCAAGTTCATGCTCTGGTCCGCCGGCGGCTTCAAGATTTACATCGACGCCCCCAAGCCCGTCGTCGAGAAGATCAAGGCCGACTACTCCGAGACCGGCGCCCGCGCCTTCGACTGGAACTTCTTCAAGACCATCTACGGCCGCCCCATCGAGATTGTCGAGGCCCCCGCCTCCGAGATTCCCCAGGGCCACGACCTCGCCATCTCCCTCGGCGGCAACATGAACGGCAACCGCATCGGCTTTGACCTCGGCGGCTCCGACTTCAAGCTCACCGCCATGGTCAACGGCGAGAGCGTCTGGCAGAAGGAAGTCCCCTGGGATCCCTACAACGCCACCGACTCCGACTACCACTACTCCCACATCAAGGCCGGCTTTGACGAGACCATCAGCCACCTCCCCGGCGGCAAGGTCGACGCCATCGGCGGCTCCTCCGCCGGCGTCATCGTCGACAACGAGCTCCGCACCGCCGGCCTCATCAAGGGCATCAAGGACCCCGCCGAATACGCCAAGGCCCAGAAGCTCTTCAAGCGCCTCAAGGCCGACTACGGCGTCCCCTTCGAGGTCGCCAACGACGGCGACGTCTCCGCCCTCGTCGGCCGCCTCGCCCTCGGCAAGAAGGGCATCATCGGCCTGGCCATGGGCACCTCCGAGGCCGTCGGCTACATCGACAACTCCGAGAAGGGCGTCCTCACCGGCCGCATCTCCGAGCTCGCCTTCGCCCCCGTCGACCTCAACTGCGAGGCCGCCGCCGACCCCTGGTCCGGCGACGTCGGCGTCGGCGCCCTCTACTTCTCCCAGCAGGCCGTCAACAAGCTCGGCCTCGCCGCCGGCTTCCCCTTCAAGGAAGAGGCCCTCCCCCTCCGCCTCAAGGAAGTCCAGAAGGCCATGGAGGCCGACGACCCCGTCGCCGTCGACATCTACAAGGCCATCGGCATCTACCTGGGTTACACGCTCCCCTGGTACGCCGAGTTCTACGACTACCACTCCCTGATGCTCCTCGGCCGCGTCTCCTCCGGCAAGGGCGGCGACCTCATCCTCACCACCGCCAAGCAGGTGCTCAAGGAAGAGTTCCCCGAGTACGACATCGACGTCTTCATGCCCGATGAGCAGGTGCGCCGCCTCGGCCAGTCCGCCGCCGCCGCCTCCCTCCCCGAGTGCTGATTCCCCTTCGGCCCGCCGCAGGCATCCCCTGCGGCGGGCCTTCTTTTTTGCTTTTCACCCCCATCCTGAAGGAGTCTCCGACATGACAACGGGCTTCTACAAAAAGTACCTCCTCATCATGGCCGGCCTCGGTGGCCTCATTTACGGCATCGACGTCGGCGTGATTGCCGCGGCCCTCCCCTACATCAACAACACCACCACCTACAACGCCTTCCAGACCGGCCTCATCGTCGGCGCCGTCCTCTGGGGCTCGGTGCTCTCCTCCCTCTTCGCCGGCGCGCTCTCTGAGTGGTTGGGCCGCAAGAAGATTATCATCGCCTCCGCCTTCTGCTTCTTTGTTTCCATCCCCTTGATTTGCGCCTCCGGCCTGTTTGAGGGTGGCAACTTCATCCTCATGACCTGCGGCCGCGCCCTCCAGGGCGCCTCCGCCGGCCTCGTCGGCGTGGTCGTGCCCATGTACCTGGCCGAGTGCCTCGACTCCGAGAGCCGCGGCAAGGGCACCGGCATGTTCCAGCTCCTCCTCACCATCGGACTCGCCTTCGCGGCCGTCATCGGCCTGGTCGTGACCGGCCTGGTCGGCGCCCCTGACAAGGTCATCGCCGAGGTCGGCGGCATCGAGAACGTCTCCGCCGAGACGATTTCCTCCTGGGTCCACGCCTGGCAGACCATCTTCTGGTGCTCCGCCGTCCCCGGCCTCATCCTCTTCCTCGGCGCCTTCGGCCTCAAGGAATCCCCGCGCTGGCTCTACAAGCGCGGCCGCAAGGCCGACGCCCTCGCCTCCCTCGCCGCCAACAACGGCGAAGAGAAGGCCAAGGAAATCCTCGACGAGATGATCAAGGCCGACGAAGAGGCCGCCGCGGAGAAGGCCGCCATCGCCGCCGCCGCCAAGGGCGACTCCCTCTTCCAGCGCAAGTACATCTATCCCTTCCTCCTCGCCGTCGTCATCCTCGCCTGCAACCAGGCCACCGGCATCAACTCCGTCCTCAACTACACCGTCACCATCTTCAAGGAGACGGGTATGGAAGGTGCCTTCGCGAACATCTCCGACCTCGCCATCAAACTCGTCAACGTCTTCATGACGATCGTCGCCTGCACGTTGGTCGACCGCAAGGGCCGCAAGTTCCTCCTCAAGCTCGGCACCGCCGGCATCATCATCGGCCTCTGTGGCGTGGGCGCCATCTTCCTCATGATTAAGGGTGGCCTCTTCCAGGCCTCGTTGACCACCGGCATTATCGCCACGGTCTTCTTCTTCATGTACATCGCCTTCTACGCCGTCGGCCCCGGCGTCTGCGTCTGGCTGGCGCTCTCCGAGCTCATGCCCACCCGCATCCGCGCCAACGGCATGTCCATCGCGATGATTATCAACCAGGGCGTCTCCGCCACCATCGCCACCGCCTTCCCCGCCTGGGTCGAGGCCTGGAGCATGGGCCCGGTCTTCTTCTGCCTGGCCGCCTTCACCGTCATCTACTGGATCACCGCCACCTTCTTCTTGCCCGAGACCAAGGGCCGCACCCTCGAGGAGATCGAGGCCTACTTCGCCGGCAAGAAGAAACTCAGCTGAGCCTAGCCCGGCTCTCTCGAAAGGCCCCCTGCCCGGGGGCCTTTTTTCTTTCCCCGCACCCCGCCCGTCCCCCAACCAAACCCTAAGGGGCCCGAGGCGAAACCCTAAGGGGTTTGACCCAAAACCCTAAGGGTTTCGAGGCAAACCCTTAAGGGTTTCGGAAATTCATCAGCACTTATGCAGAATCGGTCCCTGGACGGGGCCGATTCGGAAGTTTGGCGGCTTGAGTCGCCAAGGCGAACAAGGTGCGGGCGATTCGGCGGGGATTGTCC
>DVOR01000044.1 GCA_018713405.1 Candidatus Spyradenecus faecavium
CCCCCGCCGCCGTCTTCATCCGCCCCACCCTCCGCTTCGCCCTCGACGCCGCCGCCCCCGCGGCCGCCCTCGCCCCCGTCTTCGCCCAGGCCGAGGCCCTCCTCGACGACCTCCCCGAAAGCGTCGAGGCCCTCGCCGAGACCTTCGCCGAGAACGAAGGCTTCGAGAGCCGCCTCCGCGCCGTCCAGGCCTACCTCGCCCGCAACGTCCGCCAGGCCGGCCCCGCCTGGTCCGCCCTCCGCCGCGGCGCCCTCACCCCGCCCGGCGTCACCCTCGCCGAGGGCTACGGCAACCGCCTGGACCGCGTCCTCCTCTGGCTCGCCCTCCTCCGCGAGCTGGACGTCGAGGCCCGCCTCGCCTTCGCCTGCGCCGAGGACGACGAGGCCCTCGCCCGCTTCGGCGACGCCCTCGCCCTCGAGGAGGTCCCCCTCTGGGCCGACTGGGCCCAGCCCTACATCCTCCTCCCCGACGGCCGCGTCCTCGGCGACGAGGGCGAGCTCGACGAGCCCGGCGCCTCCGCCCTCTCCTCCCGCCCCCTCCTCACCGCCGAGGGCCCCGTCGCCTACGTCCGCCCCGAGGCCCTCCGCCCCTGCACCGAGTCCGTCGTCCGCGTGGTCGTCGAGCCCGACGGCGACGCCACCCTCTCCCGCGAGGACCTCAGCTGGGGCCTCGCCGCCGGCGCCGTCCGCAAGAGCGACCGCGACCTCACCCCCGAGCTCCGCCGCCGCGCCGTCGCCGCCATCGCCGAAGGCTTCGCCCCCGGCGCCACCCCCGTCAGCGAGTATGTCTGCGACACCCAGGCCTACCCCACCCGTCAGACCCTCGCCGCCGAGGCCAAGGCCTACGCCCAGCGCCGCGGCCGCCTCCTCAGCATCCCCGTCCCCACCCTCCTCGGCCAGGTCTACGGCCTGCGCGGCGTCTCCCGCGAGAACCCCATCTGGCAGGCCGGCGTCGAGTCCGCCCGCAACACCGTCGCCTTCTGGCTCCCCCCCGGCAGCGAGATCGTCTCCAAGCCCGAGCCCTTCACCCGGCGCCTCCCCGGCGGCGGCACCTACTCCCTCTCCTGCACCACCGCCACCGTCCCCCACTCCGGCTGGGTCCGCCTCACCTACGTCGCCGAATGCGACCTTCCCCCCGCGATCCTCGACGCCTGGCAGTTCCCCGGCCTCGTCGAGTTCGACCGCCTCCTCACCGCGCCCACCATGCGCACCCTCATCATCCGCCTCCCCGAATAAATGACCGTCCTCGGCATCGAAAGCTCCTGCGACGAGACCGCCGTCGCCCTCGTCCGCGACGGCGACGAGGTCCTCGCCTCCGTCGTCTACTCCCAAGTCCCCCTCCACCGCCCCTACGGCGGCGTCGTCCCCGAGGTCGCCAGCCGCGCCCACGTCCAGAAGGTCCGCGCCGTCGCCGAGGAGGCCCTCGCCCAGGCCTTCCCCGGAGACCCCGACCCCTGGGCCAAGGTCGACGCCGTCGCCGCCACCCGCGGCCCCGGCCTCGCCGCCGCCCTCCTCGTCGGCTGGACCTTCGCCAAGGGCCTCGCCCTCGCCCTCGGCAAGCCCCTCATCCCCGTCAACCACATGCACGCCCACCTCTGGTCCGTCCGCCTGGGACGCCCCGAGCTCCGCGGCGCCGCCCTGTGGCCACAGCTCGGGCTCGCCGTCAGCGGCGGCCACACCGCCTTCGTCGACGCCCCCGAGCCCGGCGCCTACCGCCTCCTCGGCCAGACCATCGACGACGCCGCCGGCGAAGCCCTCGACAAAGCCGCCAAGCTCCTCGGCCTCGGCTATCCCGGCGGCCCCGTCGTCGACCGCCTCGCCCGCGCCGTCCCACCAGAGGCCCGCCGCGCCATCCGCTTCCCCGAAGGCCGTGTCTCCCACGACCACCCCCTCCCCCCCGGCTGGCGCCCCGGGCTCTGCGTCTCCTTCAGCGGCCTCAAGACCGCCCTCCTCACCCACGTCCGCAAGCGCCCCCCGCAATCCGAGGCCGACGTCGCCACCCTCTGCGCCAGCTACCAAGAGGCCGTCGTCGACGCCCTTGTCCGCCGCCTCACCCACGCCCTCGACGCCGGCGCCTACCGCTCCATCGCCGTCGGCGGCGGCGTCTCCCTCAACAGCCGCCTCCGCGAAGCCCTCGCCGACCTCGCCCAACGCCGCGGCCTCACCCTCCTCCTCGCCCAGCCCAAATACTGCGGCGACAACGCCGCCATGATCGCCGGCATCGCCTCCGCCGGCTTCCTCGCCCCCGACCCCGCCGCCCTCGACCTCGACGTCGACCCCTCCCTCCCCATCTGACCGCCCCCTCAAACCCTAAGGGGGCCGAGGCGAAACCCTAAGGGGTTCGACCCAAAACCCTAAGGGTTTCGGGGCAAACCCTTAAGGGTTTCAGAAAAAGATGTGGACTTATGCAGAGTCCGCCCCTCGGCGGGACGGCTCAGGGGGGGCCGCCTTGGCCTGCCGGCCCCCTCCCCTCCGCAAAGAAAAGCGAAGATTTCCCTTGCCTGCCGGGGTATTGGGTGTGCTATGATAAGGACATGATGAGAACAACGCTTTTCCTCCTCGGCGCCCTTCTCGCCGCCGCCCTTCCCGCCGCCTCGAGCAAAGACGCCAAGTACACCCAGAGCACGGCCGTCGTCGTCCGCGCCCACCCCTGGCTCACCCGCGGCCTCCCCCGCGAAAGCCTCATCGGCATCCGCTTCTGGGGCG
>DVOR01000045.1 GCA_018713405.1 Candidatus Spyradenecus faecavium
GTGGGCTCGGAGATGTGTATAAGAGACAGTCATCGAGATGGACTACTGCGACTAGGCGCGCTTCGCGCGCCGTGAACGGCACGGCAAGCCGTGCGTGAACGGCGGCTGACGCCGCGTAAACAGCCTTCCTGCGGAAGGCGTAAACGGCGCGGCTTTGCCGCGCGCAAACGTGCGCCTGACGGCGAACCTGGAGAGGCGAATTGCCGGAAAGTTGGAGAAGCTATCACCTTAAGGGGCAGTGATAAGCGGGGTCGCCAATTTCACGAGTTGCAGGGCGACCAATCGCCACTCCTCGGAGTTTGGATCCGGTATCCCAAGGATGTTGGCATGGGCAGGGTTGCCCCTGCTCGGGCTACGCTCCACGTAGACCCCATTGTTTATAACCTTGGGAATCTCGTTGGTCGGCAAATCCACCCAACCCAAAAAAGTCCTGGGAGGATTCAGCCCGCCTGCGAACCGTCTCCCTTGCTGGATGACCTCTTGATCAATCACGTCTTCGTGCAAGGTGACGGAACACTCCAACCTGCCTCCTGCCCGAGGATTCGGCAAGGGTTTGAAGGCACCCGGCTTGATGCGGCCCCCGGAAATGAGCCCACGATACGCGACAAAACGAGCCGACCACTTCGGCAATCGCGAAAGTGTGGCGCGCACCACTTCAGCCATTGAACAAAACCTTGTTGATGAGCGTACTCAAAACGGAAGGAAAGGTATCCTCGTCCATCCCTGAAAAATGCCCGGTCGCAGTGTCATCATCAAGGAGGGCGGCATAATTGTACGTGCCGTCTGGGCAACACCCGACAGAGCATATACGAGAAGGTGTTGCATACCAATCAAGTCCAATCGCGCCATCCGGCTCGGGTGAGATGGAGGGTTCCGGTAGGTCTTGAGGGATAGCACAGACAAGGCATTTTGCGCGATCCAATGCAACCGGTGAGATCGGCAAGGCTTCATAGCCATCCCAGTTGGGTTCCGAACAATCCGCAGCAAGTGCATCAAGTTCGGCGCATAAACCTTCACGCCCCCAAAAGAGGGATCTCGAGCAGAGCGTCTGTCGCGCATTCTGGATGGCAAGTGCGCTCTGGTCAGAGAGTGTGTCGTGCGGCCCGCCTGCCACCAAAACAGCCGCGACAAGTTGGCCGAACGGCGGAAGAATGGATCTGGGCCCCAGAAGAATCTCTTGGCATTGATTCATCGCAATGCCCTCCACGCAGCGTCTGACAAGGCGTCACGGAAGAGTTTGTTCTTGATTGTGCGCAACGTGACCATTTTATGCAACGCCGCATCCGCAGAAATGAAACCCGCCCCCCAAGAAGTCTCAACATCCACGATGACGAAAGGATTCGCATCCGTTTTCGCCGCCGGTTGAAAGGTCTTGGTGACGATGGCACGCAACCGTCCGGGTTGATCATCGCTCGGGAAGGCTAGAACCTCTTGGCTGATGAAACGCTCGGTGCGTTGCCCTCGCTTAACCCGCGACCGTTCCCCTCTCAAAAGGGAAACCCATGATTGCCCTTCTTGCACAGAAAGCTTGTTCACGTTTCTCAGGGAAACGGAACGGAATGCCTGCTCATTCTCGTCAATGCCGAGCCATTGGAGGTAAAACGGCAACACTGCCGAAATTTCCTGCGCAAAGGCATCAAAGCCTGGATAGGGGGACTGAAGCAGGTGAAAAGAAAGACTCTCGTGTGTCAAACGCACCAAGGCACGAAGTCTATTGGAGGTATCGTTGCTCGCGTATTGGAACCCAATCCTCACGCGCCCCTCGCCCTCCTTGATCTGTTCGCCGGTGGTGAGATCGATCGTTGGAGTGGTGACACGAAAGATGGGCGATGAGACTGAAAACTTTGAGAGCGGCAGAGGTGAAACCGGACAATCGCGCTTCTTCGCGAGGGAGAAAGTGGCTATGGCCTCCACCACGGGCGGGTGCCGCAACGGTTTGGGTTGCATGGTTCGGGTCGTCATCGCATTATCCTGCATAAAAAACCAAACGATGTCATTATATCCTCACTCCCCAGAACTGTCAAATCACTTTCGCCCGTTCACGCAGCCGACAGGCTGCCGTTTACGCGAGCTCCGCTCGCCGTTTACGGCGGCACCGCCGCCCGTTCACGCCGCCAGGCGCACGTTCACGCGGCGCCAGGCGCAAAATAATCCGGACATCCCATTTATTTGCGCCAAACACCCCCAAAAAAGGCTTGACTTTTGCGATTCTGGTGTCACGGACGCGGGAGCCATCGCCGACCCGCGGCACCGGAAAGCAGAGGCGAGCCATCCGGACACGGAGCGAAACATGGACCCCAACGAAGACGAAGACCCCATCCTCGACCCCATCGACCCCGCCGAAGACGGCGAGGAAGAGACGGCCGACGACCCCGCGGAGGACTCCCCCGAAGGCGAGCCCGACCCCGACGCCGCGGAAGACGAACCCACACGCGAAGACGAACCCGAAGACCCCGAAGCCGACGACGAAGACGACGGCGACAAGGACGGCGACCTCCCCCAAGGCGTCCGAAAACGCCTCGCCAAGGTCACCGCCAAACGCCGCGCCGCCGAAGCCCGCGCCAAGGCCGCCGAGGAGGAGGCCGCGCGCCTGCGCGACCGCGCCGAGGACCCCGCGCTCTACCGCGCCCTCGCCGAGCGTCACGGCATCCTGCCCGACCTCATCGGCGACCGCGACGCCAAGGCCCTCCGAGACCTCGACGACGCCACCCGCTCCGCCGACGCCCTCCAGGACCTCCTCGAGGAAATGGAGGACAACGGCGACAGCGAGGCCGACGTCGGCGGCAAGACCGTCACCCGCGCCCAGCTCCGAAAGTCCATCCGCGAGCACCGGCGCCGCGCCGACGACCTGCGCGAACGCTGCGGCGACCTCGGGCAACGCCTCCGCAGGCGCACCCTCAAGCTCATCAAGCTCGGCCTCGCCGCCGAGCAGGCTCAGGCCAAGCGCCCAGCCAAGGCCCCCAAAGCCAAGGCCAACCAAGACCCCCGCCCCGCCAAACGGCGCGGCGCCGACCCCCTCGGAGAACCCCGCGCACCCCGCGCCGAATCCTCCGAGGACCGACTCAACCGACTCATCCTCGCCGGCATCCATGCCCGGCGAGGATGATGCGGGCCTCCGGCCCGCATCGGAGAACGGAGAACGGAGAACAGAGCGCCCCTGCGGGGCGACCAAGCAGCCGAAAGGAGCACCGTGAAACTTCCCGAGTATTCTGGCAGTCCTGCGTGCGGTAGCACGCCCCAAATCTGCCCTAATCCGCGGAATCTGCGGTTTCCCCATTCTGGCAGTCCTTCCGTTCTCCGTTTTCCGTTCTCCGTTCTCCTCTAATCCGAAAGGAGCACACCCATGGCCACTGACATCTTTTACTTCTCCGAGCGCCTCGGCAAGCTCGACGACTACACCGAAACCCTCATCAAGCACAAGCCCGAAGAGCTCGTGCTCATGAACCACCTCAAGCACACCTACCCCGGCATGGGCGCCGTCCGCGCCTGGGAGCGCAACAACGAGCTCGAGGGCAAGCAGGTCAAGAACTACGCCGCCGTCGCCGAGGGCGTCGACAAGACCGATGGCTACGACCACCAGGCCAACTCCATCATCAAGTCCATGCTCGAGAACGCCCGCTCCACCGGCTACCAGATCTCCCGCGAGGCCATCGTCCTCAACGGCGGCCGACTCCGTGAGAACGAGCTCGCCAACCTCATCCGCCGCGACGCCTCCGACTTCGCCCGATCCATCGAGCACGTCATCGGCTCCCGGCAGGAATGCGTCCAGCAGTCCACCACCGCCACCGTCACCAAGACCCGCGGCCTCATGTGCTGGCTCCAGTCCACCGCCCACTCCGTGATGGACGTCCCCGCCGCCTTCCGACCCGTCGCCGAGCTCTCCGTCGCCAAGGACGGCGAACTCACCGAGGACGCCTTCAAGGCCCAGCTCCTCAAGGCCCGCCAGAACGCCGGACGCGCCCTCCACCTCACCGGCTTCGTCGGACTCAACGCCAAGCTCGCCTTCTCCGACTTCCTCGGCCGCGTCACCATCGTCTCCGACGCCAAAAACCCCGCCAAGGAGCTCAGCCAGATCGTCGACTTCCTCCGCTACGACGTCGGCGACGTCAAGCTCATCGCCTGCGACGGCCTCGACTGCGACACCTCCACCCTCGAGCCCGGCACCCTCTCCGGACACTCCGGCGCCTTCCTCGAGCTCGAGCACTTCCAGCTCGAGTTCGCCCAGCCCATCACCCACGAGGACCAGACCAACAAGCTCGACAACGGCGGCGGCCCCCGCGGCTTCCACCGCGCCATGTTCCGCCTCAACTGCACCGGCCTCCTCGGCTCCTTCCGAATGGTCAAGGCCTCCGCCTAAGCGGGGCTTCTCGGCGCCTCGGCTGATTGGCTGATTCGCTGATTGGCTGATTGGAACGCCCCTTCGGGGCGCATCCCCGAAGGGGCCCTCCTGAACCTCCTGTATCTCCTGAACCTCCTGTGAGGACTCCCATGAAAACGACAGAGACGCAAGGGCCGGGCACGGTAGTGAGGCGCACCGCGCCGAACGGTGAAGTGCCCGGTCCCTGGCGTCCCTTCGTGTCTTCGTGGAGACCCCGCCGCAACGCGCCATGAAGTTCCTAGACACCCGTCACACCGTCACCCCCGACGAAGTCGAGGCCCTCCGCACGCGGCTGACCGAGCTGTGCGGCGACGCCATCGAGCGCACGGCCGCCCGCCGCCGCCTCCGCGCCCGCTTCGGCGCAGCCTCGCCCTACGGCCACGACGGCGTCAAGCGCGAACGCAACGACGGCCTCCGCGTCCGCCCCTTCAAGGGCGCCGCCAACAATGCGATCAGGTGGGCCGACCAGATCGCCGACTCCGAGCGCTGCCTCATCCTGGAGCTGGCCCGCCGCGCCCAGCGGCGCGTCAAGCCCCGGGGCGGCGACGAGGAGTCCCAGCGCCGCGCCGCCGCCCTCACCCGCCTGCTCGATTGGGCCGTCGCCCACCTGGGCGCGGAGTGGGGACGCCAGCTCGCCCTCGCCGCCACCTACGCCATCGTCGACTCCCCCGCCGTGGCGCTGCTGGGCGTGGAGTGGGAGCGCCGCCCCATCCTCGCGCCGCGCCGCCTCACCCTCACCCAGGCCGCGCAGGCCATCCTGGAGCGCGACGCCTCCCTCACCGCCGAGGAACTCCTCGACGCCATCGCCCGCGGGGAGCCCGACCCGCGCATGGAGATCGCCCTGGCCCAGGCCGCCGCCGTGGACCCGCCCCTCGCCGGCCGCATCCTCAAGGCTTTCCGGCAGGACGACGAGGTGGAGTATCCCGCCGTGGTCGGCTACGACGAGGGGCCCGCCCTCCACGCCTGGCAGTACGGCACCGACTTCGTGATCCCCACCCTCGCGGCGGACCTCGACTTCGCCAGCCCGTGGTTCCGCGCCGAGTGGGTGACCATCCCCAGACTCCTCGACCTCGCCCGCGCCAACGGCTGGAGCGACGCCTTCGTGCAGGCGGCCATCGAGCACCGCGGCGCCGCCGCCGGCGACTTCGAGGACGCCCGCGACGCCCTCGTCAAGCGCCGCGACGAGGTCCACCTGGTGTGGGCCTACACCGTCGAGGAGACCGACGACGGCGCCCTCGCCCGCTGGCAGACCGTCCTCTGCGCCGCGCCCGGCCTCACCGCCTGCGGGCGCGAACTGGTCAAGGGCCGCAGGGGCCGCTTCCCCGCCGTGGTCCTCGCCCGTGAGCGCAACGGCGAATCCCTCCTCGCCAGCCGCGGCGTCGCCGAGATCGCCTCCGCCAGCTGCGACCTCGCCAAGAAGCTCGCCGACTCCGCCAGCGACAACGCCATCGTGGGCAGCCTGCCGCCGGCCATCGTCAAGGGCGCGGACACTAACGTCACCCTCAACCCCCTCGCCGTCCTCAACCTCCGCCCAAGCTCCGAGATCAAGTTCCTCCAGCCCCCGGCTTATCCGGCCCAGGCCAACAACGAGATCCGCAGACTCCACGACGAGCTCTTCGACTACTTCGGCCTCGCCGCCGAGGGCGCCGACCCCGAGGCCGCCGCCATCCGCCGACGCGCCCGCATGGCCGCCGTGCTCGACGCCCTGCGCGACCTCCTGGCCGCGCTCCTCTCCGTCACCCAGGCCAACGCCTCCGACGCCCTCCTCGCGCGCGTCCTCGGCCGAGACGCCGCCCTCCCCGGCATCCGCGACGACGTCGAGGCCTCCTGCACCCTCGCCCTCGAGGTCAACGTCGACGACCTCATCGCCAAGAACGTCCTCGAGAAGGTCCAGGCCTTCGGCCAAATCCTCGGCCCCATGGACCGCCAGCGCCAGGTGGACACCGCCCCCATCCTCCGCGCCGCCGTCCGCGCCCTCTTCCCCGACGTCGGCGACGAGGCCCTCAAGTCCCTCCAGGATTCCAAGCAGGCCGACCTCGAATCCGAAGAGGCCAACTTCCTCAAGATCAAGGCCGGCCTCAGACCCCAGATGGACGTCGACGGCAACTGGGACTACCCCGCCCGCCTCGCCTTCTGGCAGCGCCTCCTCCAGGAGAACCCCGCCGCCCTCGACGACATGCCGCCCGACGCCCAGGCCTTCGCCCAGCAGTGGGTGCAGGCCCTCCAACAGCAGGCCGAGCAGTTCGGCCCCAACGCCGAACTCGGCAAGACGGGCTCGCCCGAGGTCGCCCCCATCGGGGCGACCGGAAGTTTGGAAGCTTAGAAGATTGGAGGTTTGGCCATGCACGCCCCCGCACACATCCCCATCCGTCGCCCCGCAGGGGCGCCTCCTAAATCTCCTGTATCTCCTGAATCTCCTGCCCGGCGTGCTTTGCGGCCTTTGCGTTCCTTCGGCGCCTTTGTGGGTGCCGCGCAGCGCCTGGCCACACCGTCGCCGAAGGCGACAGCCCGGGCTTCAACCTCCGGGGCTCCTCCAAGCCTCCAACCCTCCAAACTTACAAGCTTCCATGGAGCGTCCTGCGTGCGCTAGCACGCCCTTAATCTGCTCAAAATCTG
>DVOR01000046.1 GCA_018713405.1 Candidatus Spyradenecus faecavium
GCCGTACGGTGCGGCGCCAAACCCGCTGAGCTCCTGCGTGTACCCCTCTGCGGGCGGGCCGGAATGGCGGGTTGCGATGCGGTGCGAAACGTCTTTGCTCGCTTGGGTCTGCCTTATCGTATCCTCTCCGAAGATGCCGGCGGCGCATTGGCTCTTTTCTACCACCCCACGCGACTGAACGAGGCCTTGAGCGATAGTCGCGCATCGGCTTTCCTGACACGCCCCGGACTCCCTGGCAACGCCTTAACGCTCTTCTCCCTCAACCGCCACCACCACACCTCAACGCCATCCTTCTACGCAGACGTTGCGAGAAAACCCTCCGGAGGCTTTTTCTGACACAACACCCTTGATTTCTTCCCTCCCCCCCCCTCCCTGCGGGGCGGCATGCCGCCCCGCAGGGAGGGGGGCTTCGGTGCAATTTCAAATGACACATCAATCAACCACTTATCAGCCTTTCGGTGCAATTCCCTATTGACACATTACGCGCCGAAGGTTCCCTGGCAGCCCTTTGGAGGGGGGCTGGAGCAACCTAGAAGGTTGGGATCTGCTTCCTTTGACCGCGCGTGAGGGTGACCGAGCGGGGGCCGTCGGGGAGGCGGAGATCGAAGGTGCCGTCACGCAGGGCGGTCACGGTGAGCGCGGTCAGGCGGCCATCCTTCCACGCGGCATCGACAAGGAGACCGGGTTCGGCGCGGAGGCCGCGGAAGGATCCGGCGGCGGCGAGGCGTTTGGGCAGGGCGGGCAGAATATGGATGGCGGCGCCCTCGGTGCGCAGGAGAAGTTCGCAGAGGGCGGCGGGGGTGCCGTTCATGTCGCTGACCTGCGGGCAACCGGTGGTGTTGGTGAAGAGGTTGGCGCAGAGGTGTTGGGTGGCGTAGTCAAAGGTCTCCATCGCCGCATCGCCTTGGCGGAGGCGCGCATGGACGCCGCCGACGAGACCGACGGACCAGCCGACGATATGGTAGTTGTGCGCGAAGCGCTTCCGAAGGGACTTCTCGGCGGCGGCGCAGAGAGCCGGCTCGGCATCAAGCGTGATGCGGCGGCCGGGAATGAGACCGTAAAGGTGGGAGAGGTGGCGATGGTTGGGCTGAGCCTCGGCCAAGGGCTCCGACCATTCTTGGAGGGCACCGTCGGGGCCAATGGTCGGGAGGGCGAGATTGGCGAGCGCGGCCTCGGCGCGGGGAATGAGGGGATCCTCGGGGGTGAGGGCGCGGGCAAGGGTGAGGTAATCGGTGAGCGTGGCGTAAATGAGCTCTTGATCGTGCGCGGGACCCATATCGACGGAGCACCCGTGGCCGGCGGTGTCGCGGTAGACATTCTCGGGCGAGGTGGAGGGGCCGGAGACAAGACGGCCGGTGCGCGGATGCTTGACGAGCCACGCGAGGAAGAAGCGCGTCTGCTCACGGAAGAGCGGCAGAAGGCGCGCTTGGTGCGCGGGATCCTGCGTATAGCGCCAGGGGGCGATGGCATCCTGCAGCAGCCAGGCGCCGCCCATGACGTAGAGGCCCCAGGAGGTGTGGCCGAAGGGCACGGGGAAGCCCCATGCGTCGCTGCAAATGGTGAGGAACCAGCCCTCGGCGCCCAACATCTCGCGCGCGGCCTCGGCGGAATGCGGCATGGCCATCTCGGCGAAGGTGGTGAGCGGCTCGGCGAGCTCGGGCAGATTCCAGACGCCGGCGGGCCAGTAGAGCATGGAGAGGTTGATGTCGAGGTGGAAGTCGCTGTCCCAGGGCGGGTTCATGAGTGGATTCCAGATGCCTTGGAGATTGCCGGGGAGGCACCCGGGGCGGCTGGCGGAGATGAGGAGATAACGGCAGAAGTCGTGGTGCAGCAAGAGGCTCTCGGTGTCGAGGCGGCGCTCCTGGCGAAGGCGGGCAAGGCGCGTTTCGATCGATTCGCCGCTGGGCGTGTAAGGGATGTCGAGGGCGACGCGGTTGAAGCGGGCGGCGAAGGCTTTGGCATGGGCGGCGCGGAGGGCGGCGGCATCCTGGCCCGCGACCTTGGCGAGGGCGGCGGAGCAGACGGCGCGGAGGTCGGCGGTCAGGGGTTTGAAGGGATCTTTGATATTGTAGTCGGTGGCGACGGCAAGGCGAATCTCCACGGCATCGGCCTTGGCGACGTGCAGGGTGCCCTTGGAATCGGCCGTGACCGTTCCGCCCTTGGCGCGGATTTCCAAGAGACCCTCGAAGCGGACGCCCTTTTCGCCGGTGGAGCCGGAGAGGCGAAGGCGGATGGGGCCGTCGGGGATCGCGGTGAGGGTGTTGTTGGGGCGGTTGGCGGTCAGATCGAAGGTGAGCGCACCGGGCTTGTCCGCGCGCAGGGTGAAGACCAAAAGATCATCGTCATAGGCGGCGAAGGCCTCGCGCGTGTAGGTCACGCCGTCCTGTTTGTAGGTGGCCCAAGCCACGCCTTCATCAAGGCGCACGCCGCGCGCGTAGTCGGTGTAGGCGGCGTCCTTGGAACCGAAGGTGAGGGTAAGATTGCAGAAGGGCTGATAGGAGGAGACCAACTGCGGATTGGGCTTGAGGAGTTTGTTCTGGGCGAGGGCTTCGGCCTCGGCGCGTTTCCCGGCGAAGATGAGGTCGCGGATCGTTTGGATAAGCGGAGCGCCGTGCCGAGTGAGGGGCCACGTGTCCGGCGGTGCCCAGATGGACATCTCATTGACCCAGACCGTCTCGGTGGTGGGGTCGCCGAAGAGGAGTCCGCCGAGGCGGCCATTGCCGATGGGAAGCGCGCCTGACCAATCCTTGGCAGGAGCCTCGAAACGGTAAGTGTCGTGGGCTCGATCCTCGGGAAGCCCGGCGAAAAGAAGCCCCGCGCTCAGCGCGGCCAACAATGCGATACGTGCTTTCATACCTCCATTCTAGCACTGCGCGGCCACTGTCATGCCGACAATCAAGAGAAAGTCCTCCCCTGCATACCGCAGAATATGACACCATTGCGCTGGCACGTGGTCGCAGGGAGGCTGTTGTGCAGACCAATGCATCTTTCCCTTTCTTTTCTCTTCCCTGCGCCAGCGAGAATGAGTGAAACATGCTTACTCCGGACGATAAAAGCCCACATCGGTTTCCCGTGCCCGCGCGAGCGCGGTTCCAATGCCGTTGAGCACCCCAAGTACTGCCTCCATCTCCATTTGTCGAGCCCGTTTCGCCCTGCGAGGAAGCCCTTAAAAGTTACAGTATGCCTCATTTTCTGTTGTGCTTTCTGTTAGTCTGTGCTACTATTTAAGCACTCATTAGGTGAGGAGCCAATCGGAAAGGAGCACGGATGTTCTTGGATCACTGGAGCCTGATTTGCAGCCGTCACAAGGAGGAGACGCTCACCTTCCTGACGGTGAAGACCGCGGCCGTACGGTGCGGCGCCAAACCCGCTGAGCTCCTGCGTGTACCCCTCTGCGGGCGGGCCGGAATGGCGGGTTGCGATGCGGTGCGAAACGTCTTTGCTCGCTTGGGTCTGCCTTATCGTATCCTCTCCGA
>DVOR01000047.1 GCA_018713405.1 Candidatus Spyradenecus faecavium
ATCGACCTCGACATCATCCTCTACGAGGGCGTCTCCTCCGACGACCCCGCCCTCACCCTCCCCCACCCCCGCGCCCACCTGCGCGACTTCGTCCTCCTCCCCCTCGCCGACCTCGGCGTCACCCGCGCCGACCTCCTCGCCAACACCCTCCCCCGGACGCCCCCGCCGACAAACCCTAAAGGGTCCGACGCGAAACCCTAAAGGGTCCGACCCGAAACCCTAAGGGTTTTGCCCCAAACCCTTAAGGGTTTCGGAAATTCATCGGCACTTATTTGAAATCGGCCCCTCGGCGGAAGGGGGTTTTGGCGAAAGGGCGCGGGGTGTGGTAGAATAAGGGGCGTTATGAAGACGGAGTTTCCCATCGCACTGAAGCGTCCTTTGGTTGTGTTCGACATCGAGGCCACGGGGCTGTCGCCCCGCGCGGACCGCATCCTGGAGCTGGCCGCCCTGCGCCTGAACCCGGACGGCTCGCGGGACGACCGCGTGTGGTTGCTGAACCCGGGGATGAAGATCCCGGTGGAATCCATCGCCATCCACGGCATCACCGACGCCGAGGTGGCCGATTGCCCCTCCTTCGCCGACAAGGCGCTGGAGATTTACTCTTTCTTCGAGGGCTGCGACCTGGGTGGCTTCGCGATCGCTTACTTCGACGCGCAGATCCTGAACGAGGAGTTCCTCCGCTGCGGCATCAAGACCTTCCATCCCGAGGCGCGCGCGATGGTCGACGCGCAGAAAATCTACCACAAGCGTGAGCCGCGCGACCTGACCGCCGCCCTGAAGTTCTATTGCGGCAGGGATTTGGGCGACGCCGCGCACGGCGCGCTGGCCGACGCCGAGGCCACCCTCGAGGTCCTCGCCGGCGAGATGGAGAGGTATCCCGACCTCCCGCGCGACGTGGACGCGCTGGACAAGCTCTTCAACCCCATCGACCCGCTGAACGTGGACCGGATGGGCAAGTGGCGCTGGGTGAACGGCGAGGTGACGGTCAACTTCGGCAAAAAGAAGGGCGCCAAGCTGCGCGACCTGATGGCCGACAGGCTGGACGGCCATTCCTTCCTGAAGTGGATCGCGCGCAGCGACATGCCCGAGGACACGCGCGCCGTGGCGGAGAACGCCCTGCGCGGCTACCTGCCCACCCTCGGCGGCGGGACCAAGCAGGCCTAAGGAGGCTTTACCATGCGCGAAATCAAGACCTTCCTGAAAGAATTCGCGGAGACGGGCGCCTATCGCACGCCGCCGGAGCACCTGGGGCGTCCGCGCAAGAACGGGACGCTCACGTCGCTGACCTTCAACGTGCGGGCCCTCCTCGGCTCGATGGCGCGCGGCAGCTGGCTGGCCGCCCAAGGCAAGTTCGACGACGAGCGCTGGGCGGAGTGCGGCTTCCACCTCTTCTGGGAGACGGAGCGCATGGGGACGGAGGTCATCCTGGAGGGCTTCGACAAGCTGAAGGGCATCGGCCCGGCGGTGATCGTCTCCAACCACATGAGCCTCTACGAGACCTTCGCCTTCCCGCCCCTGCTGCTCGGGTTCTTCGACGACGTGGCCATCGTGCTCAAGGAGTCGCTCCTCAAGCTCCCCTTCCTGGGCCGCACCTTCGGCACGCGCAAGACCATCCCCGTGGGCCGCGCCGACCCGCGCCAGGACCTGAAGACGGTGCTGGAGCACGGCGAGAAGTTCATCCGCGAGGACAAGGCCGCGGTCATCCTCTACCCCCAAGGGACGCGCCAGCCCTTCTTCGACTGCCACCACTTCAACACCCTGGGCGTGAAGCTGGCGCAGAATGCCGGCGTGCCCGTGGTGCCCGTGGCCGGGCAGACAACCTTCCTGGGCGTGGGCAAGATCACCAAGGATTTCGGCCCGGTGGACACCTCCGTGCCGGTGCGCTTCGCGTGCGGGCCCGTCCTGGAGGTGACGCGCGCCACGGCCAAGGCCGTGCAGGCGCAGTGCGTGGACTTCATCGCCTCCAAGCTCGAGGAGTGGGGCAAGCTGGAGGTGCGTCGATGAGGCGCCTCCTCGCGGCCCTGCTCTGCGCGGTCGGCCTGGCGGCCCCCGCGGCCGCGCAGTTCTCCCTCACGGAGTGCTTCCGCGCGGAGACCATCCGCAACGACCGCGGCGAGACGCTGCCGGTGCGCGTCTGGCGGAAGTACGACAAGGCCGACCTGCCCGTGCCGGTGGTGGTGATGCTCCACGGCAGCGGCCAGTGCGGCACGGACAACTCCAGCCAGCTCGGCGCCTTCGGCACGCTTCACCACGAGATCCTCACCGACACCGACCTGCCGCCCGCGCTGTGGGCGCTCCCCCAATGCTCGCAGCTGAGCCCTTGGGTGCGCACGATCGCCTTCGAGGAGACTTACCGCCAGCCGCGCTACCCCGCGCCGGCCCTGCGCCTGGTGAAGGAGTGGCTGGACGACCTGGTCAAGCAGGGCATCGCCGACCCCGAGCGGATCTACATCGGCGGCTACTCGCTGGGCGGCTTCGGCACGTGGGACGCCATCCAGCGCTGGCCCAATTATTTCGCGGGGGCGCTCCCGATCTGCGGCGGCGGCTCCGTGCAGGAAGGCCCCGTGCGCAACGCGGCCACGACCTCGATTTGGGTCTTCCACGGCGCGGCGGACGGCGCGGTGCCCGTGGCCTGCTCGCGGCGTCTGGTCGCGGCCCTGACGAAGGCCGGCGTCACACCGCTCTACACCGAGTTCCCCGGCGCGGGCCATGAGGTCTGGGGCCGGGTCTTCGCCGACTCCGCGGTCTGGCGTTGGCTCTTCCGCCAGCGGCGGGGCGAGCCCATGGCCAACGGCTCGGGCGACTCGGACGGCGGGGGGGCGATGGACGCCTTCCTGCGGCAACTCAAAGCTTACGTGACGCCCGATTGAGGCGTGCACGGCATCTCTAAGGAAAAGGTCTCGAAATGGTCAAAATCAAGATTGTCGGCGCCACCGGATATGGCGGGATCGGGTTGATTGAGCTCTTGCTGGGCCACCCGGAGGCGAAAATCGTCGCCCTCGTGGCCCGCGAGGACGTGGGCAAGCGCATCTCGGACATCTACCCCCACCTCGACGGCTTCTGCGACCTGCCCATCCTGGACGCGGCCGACCCGCGCGCGGCCGACGCCGAGGCGGACATCGTCGTCTTCTCCACGCCCGACCGCGTGGGCATGTTCGAGGCCGGCAAGGTGCTGGCCCAGGGCGCGAAGGCGCTGGACTTCTCCGGCGACTTCCGCTTCACCACGCCCGAGGCCTATGCCGACTACGCCACGCGCCACGGCAAGGACCCCCAGCACGCCGCGCCCGAGCTCCTCGGCAAGAACGCCTACGGCCTGGCCGAGCTCCACCGCGAGGAAATCAAGCAGGCGCCCGTGGTCGGCAACCCCGGCTGCTTCGCCTGCAGCTGCATCCTGGGCCTGGCCCCGGCCGCGAAGGCGCGGCTCTTCGACCCCCTGAGCGTGATCTGCGACTGCAAGACCGGCGTCTCCGGCGCGGGCAAGAAGCTGGCCGCCACCCACCACTTCCCCTCGCGCTACGAGAACATGAACGCCTACAAGCTCGCCGGCCACCAGCACGTCTGCGAGGTGGAGCGCGAGCTCGGCCTGCAGTACGGCCAGGAGGTGCGCCTGACCTTCACGGCGCAGGTGGTGCCCCTCTGCCGCGGCATCATGAGCACGCTCTACGCCCAGCTCCTCCAGCCGATCTCCGAGGCCGACGCCGTCGCGCTCTACAAGGAGTTCTACAAGGATTCCCCCTTCGTGCGGGTCTACGGCTCCACCGCGCCCATCGGCACGAACTGCGTCTCGCGCACGAACTTCTGCGACCTGGTGGTGAGCGTGGACGCCCGCACCGGCCGCCTGCGCGTGGTCTCCTACATCGACAACCTGATGAAGGGCCAGGCGGGCTCCGCCCTCCAGAACATCAACCTGATGGCCGGCCTGCCCGAGACCCTCGGCCTGATGCGCTCCGGCATGTACCCCTGAGGAGGCCCCGTGAAGAAGCCCGCCCCGAACGCCAAACCCATCAAGGCCAAGCCCGCCGTCAAGCACGCCGGCCTGGGCCGCGGCCTGGACGCCCTCATCGCCCAGCCCGAGCCCGCCGCCAAGGGCGCCGTCGTCCGGCCCCCCCTCGCGGCCATCGCCAAGCCCGCCGCCCCGGCCAACGAGCGCCTCGCCGGCAGCGTCCTCACCGTCCCGGCCACGGAGATCGTCCGCTCGCCCTGGCAGCCGCGCCAGTCCTTTGACGAGACCGCCCTGCGCGAGCTCGCCGACTCCATCAAGGCCAACGGCATCATCCAGCCCCTCGTCTGCCGCAAGCTGCCCGACGGCCGCTTCGAGCTCATCGGCGGTGAGC
>DVOR01000005.1 GCA_018713405.1 Candidatus Spyradenecus faecavium
TTCGCCTTTGGCGAGCCAGGCGTCGAGCTCGGCGAAGACGGCGTCGAGGGGGACGTAGTCGCGCCGCTCCAGGGTGGTGTGGGGCGTGGGGCCGAGCTGGCAGAAGACGCAATCGTAGCAGCAGGTCTTCATGGGCACGAGGTCGATGCCGAGGCTGCGGCCGTAGCGCCGGGAGGGAACAGGTCCGAAAATATACATAGTGAGGCCTTATTTGGAAAAACACGAAGGACACGAAGGACCACAAAGAAACACGAAGGTTTTTTGGGGCGGCTTCGCCGCGACAGCGGAGCAATCAGTTCGCATATTGGTCGTATCCATCTATGAGACGCGGGAGCCCGAAGTTCAACAGGACGCCGAATGGCTTTTTGGCCAATCGCAGATAGGTAATGAGTTGTTTGTGGAAGGCGACGTTGTCTTGGGCCGCCACCTTGAGTTCGACGACGACCAGGTTATTCACCAAGAGGTCGAGACGGAAGGCGAGGTCGATCTTGTTGCCGTGGTCCTCCACCGAGATTGCGACCTGTTCCAACACGGTGAGCCCATGTTTGCGAAGGCGGCCGGCCAGGGCCTTTTCGTAGAAGTTCTCCAACAGGAAGGGGCCATATTCACGATGGATGGCGATGGCTTCGTCCAAGATGAGGCCTTTGATGCGCTCGCCCTCGGCGATGAGTTCAGGCGTTTTGGGAATCGGCATGCGTGCGCTCCTTCGAGGCTTTGCGGTATTTCAATTTCCCAAACTTCGTGAACCTTCGTGGTCCTTCGTGTTCTTCGTGTTCTTTCCTTCCTCGCTTACTTTCTGAGCGTGGGCCGCGTTCTGAGCTGGCGGCGGGTCTTGACGTCCTCGGGGTTGGCGAAGGCGTCTTGGGTGATGCCGTAGCGGGAGTCGGAGGCTTCGGCGCCGAGGGAGATGATGGCCTGTTTGTCTTCGTCGGTGGCGGGCCACGGGGGCCAGTCTTGGGTGAAGGTGTAGGTGGGCTTGGTGAGGCCGAGGCCCCACATCTCGAAGTAGGGGGTGAGGTCGCGCTGGACGGCGCGGCTCCAGGCGCAACAGAGGCGGTCGCCGGGGGCGCCGTTGGGGAGCTTGTCGTTTTTGCCGTAGATGGTGTGGTAGACGCCCTCGACGCCGAAGACGTGGGCGAGGGTCATGTAGAAGACGAGGCGCTCGGCGACGGAGGCCTTCTGCCAGAGGTCGGGGGTGCCCTTGGCGAGCTTGTCGGCGGCGGTGGGCCAGGCCCAGGCGCGGATGGCGGGGAAGGGGGTGCCGTTGAGCATGTTGAGGGTGCAGGCGGAGTAGAAGTTGTTGACGACCTCGGTGTCGCCGGGGAGGGAGAAGATGGTGGCGCGGCCGCCGTCGTCCATGTTGTGGCCGATCTCGTGGAGGGCGCCCCAGGAGCCGTGCTTCTGGAGGCTGGGGAGGTTCATCATGCCGCCGCCCCAGTCGAGGCACATGATGGGGTAGCCGGAGTGGCCGGCGCCGAGGTTGATCTGGGTGTCGTCGACGATGCGGATGGGGGTGAACTTGGGCTCGTTCTCGCGGGAGGGCTTCTTGAGGGCGCGGGGGGCGCGGGGGTCTTGCGGGACGGGCTGTTGGGCGATGGGCTCGGGCTCGATGCCGTAGTCGTGGGGGGAGTCGGCGCCGGGCTCGGGCTTGGGGGCGGCGGCCTTGGCGGCGTCGGCGGCGCGCACGAGCTCCTCGGTGTCGGGCGGCGCGTCGGGGGTCATCTGGACGAGCTTTTTGTTGAGGACGCCCCACTGGCGGCGGGCGCCGCGGAAGTTGGCGGCCTCGGTGTCGGTGGGGAGGTCGTGGCCGGAGAGACGGAGCATGAGGGCGGCGGCCTTGCCCCACCACTGGGCGAGGGCTTCCATGCGGGTGATGTGGCGGACGTCCTCGGAGGGGACGGTGAGGATGACGGTCTTGGTCTGGATCTCGGCCCAGGGGGCGGGGTACTTGGAGATGGTGTCGACCCAGTCCTGGTCGGTGTCGATGCCGAGGCGGAACCAGGGCATCTGGACGCAGCCGGAGACCTCGACGTCCATGGGGCGCTTGCCGCCGCTCCACCTGAACCAGAGGACGCCGCCGAGGACGTGGCCGATCTCCTCGCGCTTCTTCTCGATGCGGAAGGAGCGGGTCATGAGGGGCCAGCGCCAGAGGGGGCGGTTGTCGGTGACCTGCTGCCAGCCCATCTTCACCTTCATGAGGTTGATGGGTTGCGGGTCATAGGGGTCGTCCATGGGGTTGCCGTCCTCGTCGAGGGGGACGATCTTGGGCGGGAGGTTGTCGGTGTGGCAGCCGATCTGGGCGGTGAGGCTGCCGGTGAGGCTGCCGCAGTCGATGGTGACGACCTCGCCCGGGGGGACGTAGAGGCCGGTGCTGATCCAGCCGCCCTCGCCGGGGTAGAGGCGGACCTTTTTGCGGACGCGCTCGGCGTCGGCGGGGACCTTGCCGGGCCAGAGGTCGGCGGACTTGGCGGCGTAGAGCTCGTCCATGGGCAGGGACTGCGCCTTCCAGCTCTGATAGCGCACCAGGAGCAGCTCCAGCGGCCACTTGAGGCTGACGCCGTGGCCGGGGCCGCAGACCACCTCGCCGCCGCGGCGGTAGAGCAGCTCCTCGAGGGCGGCCTTGAGCTGCTTGGCCTCCTTGGCGGTCTTGCCGCCCTCGGAGGTGTCGGTGTTGAAGAGGCGGATGGCCTCGATGTAGGCCAGCATGCCGGCGCCGGTCTGGCCGGGGGGCGGCTCGGCGCCGTCGCCGGCCTCGCCGCCGCCGTCGTCGGCGTGCTCTTCCTCGGCCTTCTTCTGGTCGATCTCCAGGCGTTGGATGGCGTCGAACCACGGGCCGACCTCGCGCGCCACCTTCTTCATGCGCTCGCGCTCCTTCAGCTCGGCGCGGTACTCCGCGGCGGTGGGCACGTCGCTGCCCTCCTGCACGGAAATCTTGCGGTCGTAGTCCAGCTTCTCGATGACGTGCCCCTGGGAATCGGTCTCCACGGGCTCCGCGTTGCGGAAGGTCAGTTGCGCGCAGGCCGCCCCGGCCAACGCGATCGCCGTCATGGTCAAGCTCATCTTCATGGGGTCGCCTCGCTTTCCGTTTCCCACTGCACCGTCACGATGCCCTGCGCGGGCTCCTCGCCGCGGCCGGCCTCGAGGGCGCGGCGCAGCCGCCGCAACGCCTCGGTCTCCGGCCCCGCGGGCTCCAGCCGCGCCACCGTCTCGGGGCGGCCGCCGGGGCCCAACGCCACCAGGAAGACCGCCCGCCCGCGCCCGGCCGGGGGCTTCCAATCGAAGACGAACCCCGCCGCGCGCAGCGCCGTGGCCGCCTCCGTACGCAGGCCGAAGGGCTTCCGTCCGCCCCCCGCCACGCTCTCATAGGCCGGGGGCAGGCCCAGGCCCGTCTCCGCCGCCGCGCCAAGCCCCGCGCCGAGCGTCGGCGGCTCGCCCAGCGGCTCGAACGCCAAGGGCACGGGCTCGGGCAGGCTCGGCGCGAAGGAGATGCCGATGTCGGCGTCGCGCAGGGCGCCCGCGCGGCGGCGCACGTTGCCCAGCCGCTGGCGCAGCGCCTCGGTCTCGGCGGGCGTGGCCGTCACCAGGGCCAGCCCCGCGGGGCGGGAGAGCGGCGGCGTCCATGTCAAGATCAACAGGAAGCCCGGCCGCCCCCAGAAGAGGGCCATCGTCTGCACCAGCGCCAGCCACGTCAGCAGGCAGACCACCGCCGGCGCCCACCAGTAGAGCAACGCGCGCCATGCCGGCGAACGCCGCCGACGCTGCGCCCGATAGTGGCGG
>DVOR01000048.1 GCA_018713405.1 Candidatus Spyradenecus faecavium
CTGGTGGAGGACCTGGGGTTCGAGCAGGGCTGGGTGCAGCCGTGCGAGGACGAGACCGCCGAGCGGATGCTGGGCGACGACATGGCCGCGGGCTATGGCGAGGTGCGGTAGACTTTTTGACAGACAAACGACGAGCAACGACTTCATACCCTTCAGAAAGGAAGAGATCATGAGCGGACACAGTAAATGGGCCACCATCAAGCACGCCAAGGGCGCGGCTGACGCCAAGCGCGGCAAGATGTTCAGCCGTCTGGCCAAGGAAATCATGCTGGTGGCCAAGAGCGGCGGCGACCCGAACACCAACCCCTCCCTGCGCAACCTCATCGCGAAGGCCAAGGGCATCAACATGCCCAAGGACAACATCGACCGCGCCATCAAGAAGGGCACGGGCGAGCTCCAGGCCGAGGCCCTCGAGGAAATCACCTACGAAGGCTACGTCGGCACCGTGGGCCTGGTGGTCCAGGTCCTCACCGACAACAAGAACCGCGCCGCGGCCGAGATCCGCAACATCTTCAAGAAGAACAACTCCGAGCTCGGCCAGTCCGGCTCCGTGACGCGTAACTTCGAGCGCAAGGGCCAGATTCTCCTGCCCAAGGGCGACCTGAACGAGGACGACGTGATGATGCTGGCCCTGGACGCCGGCGCCGACGACGTGAACGCCGACGACGAGGGCTTCGAGATCCTCACCGCCCCCAACGCCTTCGCGGCCGTCTGCGACGCGCTCAACAAGGCCGGCATCGAGACCTCCGAGGCCGAGGTGAAGCTGATCCCGATGGCCACCACCCCCGTCACCGACGTGGCGCAGGCCAAGGCGCTCAACCGCTTCATCGCCGCCCTCGAGGACAACGAGGACGTCCAGAACGTCTATCACACCGCCGACTTCTCCGACGAGGTCGAGGCCGCCCTCGAGGCCGAGGAGGAGTAAGCCCCCCACCCGCCGCACGGCCCGCCCCGCGCGGGCCCGCGGCGCCCCCGGACGCCCCGACCGTCGGGGCGGATGCCCACTTTTTTGGGGCGCACGCCATTTTTTGCTTGCGCGAGGGGCGGTGGATTTGGCATACTTTATCACTCATTCATCCGAATGATTGGATTGCAACACAACAGTGCCCATCCGCGGGGTAGCGACGCGCGGTGAGGCTTGGAGACTGAAGAATGGTCAAGATCAGACTGCGTAAGACCGGGTGCAACCGCGTGGCGACGTTCCGCGTGGTGGCCTGCGATTCTCGGAGCCCGCGCGACGGCAAGTTCCTGGAGATCCTGGGCTGGTACGACCCGCGCAAGACCGAAGACAAGTTCGGCCTGAACCTCGATCGCGTCGCCTACTGGGTGAGCCAGGGCGCGCAGGTCTCGGAGACCGTCGCCTCGCTCGTGAAGCAGGCGAAGAAGGCCGCCGCGGCCGCCCCCGCCGAGGCCTGAGCCCGGGAGCGCCGACGGTGCCGCTGCGCATCGACGTGGTGACGATCTTCCCGGGGATGCTGCAAGGCTTCTTCGGGCAGAGCATCCTGCGTCGCGCGGCGGCCATGGGCGCCGCCGACATCCGCGCCGTGGACCTGCGCGACTTCGCGCACGACGCCCGCGGCACGCTGGACGACAAGCCCTACGGCGGCGGCGCGGGCATGCTGATGAAGCCCGAGCCCCTCTTCGAGGCCGTCGAAAGCCTCCGCCGCCCCGGCACGCGCGTCATCGCGATGTCGCCCCAGGGGCGCCCCTTCCGGCAGGAGACGGCCCGGCGCCTGGCCCAGGAGAGCCACCTCGTCTTCCTCTGCGGACACTACGAGGGGATCGATGAGCGCGTGCTCGAGATCCTGGCCGACGAGCAGCTCAGCATCGGCGACTACGTGCTGACCAACGGGGCCCTCCCCGCAGCCGTCGTGACCGACGCGGTGGTGCGGCTCCTGCCCGGGGTGCTCGGCGGCGGCGAGGAGGCCACCGAGCATGAATCCTTCGAGGAGGACGGCCTCCTGGAACAGGCCCAATACACCCGCCCGCCCGTCTGGCGCGGGCAGGCCGTCCCCCCGGCCCTCCTGCGCGGCGACCACGCCCAAGCGGCCCGCTGGCGCAAAAACCAGATGCTTGACCGGACGGCCCGGCATCGACCTGATTTGAAGCAACGATAAGGACTACGGCAATGATTGCGAAAGCCTTGGAAAAAGTGAACGCCCTCACGGCGGAAAAGAACCCGAAGAAGTGCCCCGAGCTCCAGGTGGGCGACATCGTGCGCGTCTCCGTGCGCATCAAGGAAGGCGACAAGGAGCGCGTCCAGGTCTTCGCCGGCGACGTCATCGCCCGCGATGGCCGCGGCATCACCGAAACCTTCACCGTCCGCCGCATCTCCTTCGGCGTGGGCGTCGAGAAGGTCTTCCCCTTCGCCTCCCCCGCCATCGAGAAGATCGAGGTGACCGGCCACGCGAAGGTCCGCCGCGCCAAGCTCTACTACCTCCGCTCCCGCACGGGCAAGGCTGCCCGCCTGCGCGCCCTCTAAGCGCCGCCCGGCGGACTGTTGGCGGAACCAAGGGGACGCGCGTCCCTTTGGTTCCGTTTGCTTGTCTCTGGACCGCTTCGCCTGGCCATGCCGCGCGCGTTGGAGCTCTTGATTGTCCTGCTGACCGCGCCCCTGTGGGGGTGCCTGATGGGGGCCGTTGCCCTGGCGTTGCTGCCGGGGGGGCGGCCCTTGCTCTTTAAGCAGGTGCGGCCGGGCCTCCATGGCCGGCCCTTCACCATCCTGAAGTTCCGCACGATGCGCCCCGGGCCGGGCACGGA
>DVOR01000049.1 GCA_018713405.1 Candidatus Spyradenecus faecavium
GAGCCACTCGGCGTTGAGGAGGGGGGAGTCCGGGGGGAGGGCGGCGCCGAAGCCCGCGGCCAGGAGGTAACGCCCCGTGCCGCCGCGGCGGCGGGCGAGATGGCCGGGGAAGGCCCAGAGCAGGTAGGGCGCCAGGTCGTCTGGGGAGAGGCGCGGGGTGGGGTCGCCGCCGGCCCAGCGCTCGGCCAGGCGCCAGAGGTCGCGCGGGCGTTCGCGCAGGACCGTCTCGATGACGCGGCGGAAGTCCTGCAGGGCGCGGAGGCGGGGGAGCTTGTCGCCCTCGGCGCAGATGGCCGCGAGCAGGGCGCCGCCCGCGCGGTCCACCCGCCGCATCCGCAGCATCATGCCGGCGAGGGCGGGGTGGACGGGGAAGCGGGCCATGGCGCGGCCCAGCTCGGTGATGCGGCGGTCGGCGTCGACGGCGCCCAGGTCGCGGAGGTTCTCCCAGGCGCGGGCCCAGGCCGAGGGCGGGGGCGGGGTCGTCCACGGCAGGTCGGCCGAGCCCCACTCCGCGCAGAGGAGGGCGGTCTGGGTGAGGTCGGCGTCGAGGATTTCGGGCTGGGAGGCTTTGGGGAGGGTGCGCTCCTCGCGGGCGTCCCACAGGCGGTAGCAGACGCCCGGGCCCAGGCGCCCCGCGCGGCCGCGGCGCTGGTCGGCGCGGTCCATCGGGATGCGCACGGTCACCAGGCGGGTGAGGCCGTTGCGCGGCAGGAAGCGCGGCACACGGGCCAGGCCCGAATCCACCACCACGCGCACGCCCTCGATGGTGAGCGAGCTCTCCGCGATGGAGGTGGCCAGCACGACCTTGCGCACGCCGGGGGCGGGCGGGGCCACGGCGAAATCCTGCTCGCGGCGGTCGAGCGCGGCGTAGAGCGGGGCGACGCGCACGTCGGGCGGCAGGCCCGCCGCGCGCAGGGCCTCGGCGGCGTCGCGGATCTCCCCCTCGCCGGGGAGGAAGACGAGCACGGAGCCGGATTCCTCGCGCAGGGCGCGCAGGGTCGCGGCGACGGGGTCCACGCCCGGAAGGTGGCGGGTCTCGACGGGCCAGGCCACGGAGGGGAGGTCGATGCGCCGCGCCCCGGGGAGGGGCGTCTCACCGAGCGTGGCGGACATGACCAGGAGGCGGAGGTCGGGGCGCAGGGCCTCGCGCACCTCGCGGGCCAGGGCGAAGGAGACGTCGAGCGCCAGGGCGCGCTCGTGGAACTCGTCGAAGACGATCAGGCCCGTGTCGGCGAGCTCGGGGTCGGCCAGGATGCGGCGCGCCAACAGGCCCTCGGTGAGGAACTCGATCCGCGTGTCCGGCCCCACGCAACGCTCCAGCCGCACCTGCCAGCCCACCGTCTCGCCGGGGCGCTCGCCCAGGCTTTCGGCGATGAAGGTCGCCGCCCGCCGCGCGGCCAGCCGCCGCGGCTCCAGCACGACGATCTTCTTGCCGGCCAGCCAGGGTTCGCCCAGGAGGGCCGGGGGCACGCGCGTCGTCTTGCCCGTGCCGGGGGCGGCCGAGAGGGCCACCGGCTCGTTGGCCGCGAGGGCCTCACGCAGTTCCGTCAGGTCCAGTCCCACGTTCATGCCCTCTCAACGCTCCAGCAGGTGGCAGCAGGCGATGACGTGGTCGTAGAGGACGGAGGTCTTGATGGGGATGCGCTTGCCGCGGAGGTTGGGGAAGTTCTCGGCCCAGGCGCCGAGGAGCTCGAGGCCGAGCTGGCCGGTGGCGGGGTCGGCCGCGCGGACGCGGAGGTCGGTGGCCGCGAAGCGGATGCCGGTGCCGAGGGCCTTGGAGATGGCCTCCTTGGCGCACCAGAAGCGGAGGATGGCGATGGGGCCGTCGCCGCTGCGGGTGGCGAGCTCCTGTTCCTCGAGGGTGAAGGCGCCGCGGAGGAAATCCTCGGTGAGGTCGCGGGAGGTGGACTCGACGTCGAAGCCCAGGTGGCCGACGGTGGTGGCGCCGCCGATGATGAGCCCGCCGGTGTGGGCGATGGAGAGGTCGATGGGCGAGGCGATCTGCTGGAGCCAGTCGCCGAGGGGGTGCGGCTTGCCGAGCTCGTCCTTCCACACGGCGATGTCGGCGGAGGGCTCGAGGACGCGGAAGTTGTCGAGCAGGAGCCTGCGGACGGCCTCCTTGGCGGCGGTGCGCCCGAGGAGCCACTCCAGGCGGCGGAGGGGCGCGCCCCCCATCCGGACGAAGTCCTCGCGCTCGGTCGGGGTGAGGACGGCGGCGGCGAGGGCGTCGAGCCAGAGGCCGGCGTTGTTGACGAAGAACTCGGGGTTGGCGTTGACGTAGAGGGCGCCGACGATCTGCTTGGCGGCGCCGCGGGCGTTGCCCTTGGGGAGGATGGAGTCGGGCAGGGGCTGGGTGATGAAGTAGTGCGCCGGGTTCATCACGAAGTCCCGCAGGGTCTGCCCGGCGCGGCTGCCGGCCTCCTCCCAGCCCTGGACGTGGAGGACGGGGTGGCCCGAGGCGTCGGAGACGAGGATGTCCACGGTGAGGGTGCGGGCGGAGACGTTGGTGAGGCGGAGCGAACACTGGAGGCGCGTGCCCTCGGGGACCCAGGCGGCGTAGTAGCGGATGGCCTTGCAGCGGAAGGGCAGGGAGATGGCGCCGTGGAAACGCTCGTGCGAGCGCCAGAGCGGGAAGCCGGAGACGACGGCGTCGAGCAGGAGCGGCAGGGCGCAGAAGAGCGGGTTGCGCGAGCGGCGGACGAGGGCCGCGCGGGAGGGGATGCGGATTTCGTAGTCCAGGCCGTTGAGGCCCCAGCCGAGCACCCTGCGGACGTTCCGCAGGAGGGGCCCCTGGAAGAGGCGCGCGGGGTAGATGTCGTCGGCCTTCCAGCCGACGTCGGTGGGCGCGGCGAGGGGCTGGACGTCGATGTGCTCGGGCGGCTCGGGGATGGATGGCCCGAGGACGAAGTGCGCCTTCATGGCGACGGCGCGGTCGTCCTCGCCGCGGTCCTCGCAGAGCGACACGGCGACGACGCGGTTGCCGGAGGGCGCGGCGGCGGGGAGGACCTTGGCGTGGAGGCGGAGGGCCAGGCGACCGAAGGAGAAGGCGAGCCAGTGCGGGGCGCGGAGGGTCTCGATCCGGCGCAGGGAAAGGTCCGGGAAGAGGCGGTGTGCCACCTCGGCCATCATCTCGAGGGCGGAGGGGACGGAGAGCAGGGTCAGCCCGCGCACCTGGGGATCGCGCAGGGAGATGTTGGAGGAGCCGATGGCGTAGTCGTTGAGGCCGGGGAAGTCGGCCAGGTGGAGGACGCACCGTAGCGCGAGCGCGCCATCGGCGCTGTCGATCTCCTGCGCGCCGAGGAGGAGCGGGGACTCCAGCCCGCCGACGGGCATGTTGGCGGGGAGGGTGTGCAGGTGGGTCGCGGCCGTGGTCTCGACGGGCGCGGCGGCCTCGACGCCGAGCACGCGTTGGGCGTCGATGAGCTCGGGGCGGATGGCCGGGAGGACACGGGAGAGGTGGACGGTGAGGGTGTCGGCGTCCTCCTCCACGTAAGGCGCCGAGAGGTCCAGGCGGCGGGCATGGGTGAAGAAGCGGAGCCCCGAGTAGTCGATGTCCACGCCGTTGGCGGCGAGGAGGCCGAGGGCCTGGCCCACCTGCACGCCGCCCGCGCGGTGGAGGATGTGCATGGGGATGACCGCCACGGGGGCGCGCCCGGCGAGGACCTTCCCGATGAGGGGCGAGAGCAGGCCGCGCGCGCCGACCTCGACGAAGAGGCGGCACCCGTCGTCGTACATCCTGCGGATCATGGCGCGGAAGTCCAGCGGCTCGAGCATCTGGTCCATGAGCCCGGCGACGACCGCCGAGGTGGAGCGCCCCATCGGCCCCCCGTCGACGCAGGAGTAGAAGGGGATCTGCGGCTCGCAGTTGACGTACTTGACGAAGAAGTCGCGGAGGCGCCGCCCCATCTGGGCGTCGACGTGGCCGGTGTTGAAGGGCGCGGCGAGGGGCTCGTAGACCGAGACGCCGCCGCCGTTGTGGATGGCGACCTCGACCTCGGCGCGCTTCTCCGGGGCGACGGCCATCACGCAGTCGTCGTCGGTGAGGACCTGGGTGAGGACGACGCGGGCCGGGTCGCGCAGGGCCAGCTCGCGGAGCCGCGCCACGTCGATGCCCGAGACGGTGAGCTGCATCCATTTGGCGCGGTCGCCGTCCTTGCCTAGGCGCAGGAGCATCCGCCCCGCGTCGCGAAGGATCTGGACCAGGCGGAACTTGGGGTCGTGGTGCGTGGCGTGGAAGGCGGAGAAGGCGCCCAGGCCCACGCCGCCGACGGCGTCCGGCCGCACGCCGACGGACTTGAGCAGGTCGGCGAAGACCTTGCTGGCGAGGTAGGTCGAGGCCGAGGCCAGCAAGGGGAGGAAGGCCTGCGAGGCCGAGAGCTTCAGCGTGTGCTCGGGCGAGGTCGAGAAGAGCCACTCCGAGGGGGAGGCGACGTCGCAGAAACCGGAGAAGGCCTCCTCCATGTCGTCGAAGCGCTCGCGCACGCCGTCGAAGGTGAGGGCCAGGTCGCGCATCATCTCCAGGTGGAAGCTGCCGGTGCCGGGGAAGACGAAGGCCAGCTTGCCGCCGTTCAGGGCCAGCGGCCGGGTGGTGAAGAAGACGCCCGACTTGTCGCGCGTGCGGGTGCGGCCGCTGCGTAGCGCCTCGCGGGCGAAGCGGAGCTTGCGCGCCATCTCCTCGACGGAGGCGACCCAGAGCCCCGCGACGCAATGCTTGCCGCGCGCGTCGCAGGTGGCGGTGTAGACCAGGTCGATCAGGCGCAGGCCGCGGCTGCGCGCGATGAAGTCCAGCAGGCGGTCGATGGCCTCCGCCAACGCCTGCGGCGTCTGCCCGCCGACCAGGCACAGCACCCCTTCCGAACGTTCCAGCGCCATGCCGCTCCTTTACTCCGTGATTTCCTCGAGGGTCGCCGCGCCCGCCCTGCCCAGACGCGAGAGGGTCGAGACGGCCAGGCGGCGTTTGCGCGTGGAGGCGGCGATCCAGGGCCGGGCCTCCTGCACCCAATAGCAGGGCTGGTTCTCCTCCAGGCAGAGCGAGAACGAATCGTCCACCGGCGTCACCGAGGGCGGCAGCACGCGGTGCGCCACGGCCAGCACGCCCTTGAGCACGCCCAGCGCGCCGGCCGCCGTGAAGGTGTGCCCGAAGGCCGTCTTCGCCGAGCCCAACGCCACCAGCGGGATGTGCGCGCCGCGGTTGTGCGTCATCAGCTTGAGCACGTCCTTCTCCGCCACGTCCTCCTCCGGGATGGCGGAGGCGTTCATCTCCCAATAGTCGATGTCCCGGAAGCCGTTCGGCAGGCGGCGCAGGGCGCGGTGGAGGGCGCGGCGCAGGCTTTCCTGCAGGCCTCCGTCCTCGGGCGGCAGGCCCGCCACCACCGCGCTGCCGTGGAGCCGGGCGTAGGGGCGCGTCCCCTCGCGGCGGGCGTCGGAGAGGCGCCGCAGGACGAAGGCCGCGCCGCCCTCGCCGGGCAACGTGCCGTCGGCGTTGTCGGTGAAGGGCGCGATGCGGCGGTGGCGGGAGAAGGGCGTCAACGCCGCCTCGCCCACCAACTGCACGGGCGGGATCGGCGGCTGC
>DVOR01000050.1 GCA_018713405.1 Candidatus Spyradenecus faecavium
GCCGTGCCCTATCCCGAAGACCACTATACCTTGACCGTCCAGGCCGAGGGCTACGCCGACGCCCCCGCGCAGACCGTCACGGTCGAAAGCCCCGTGGACGACCCGACGCTCAAGGCCAAGCAGAAAGCCTGGGACGAGGCGCACAAGGACGACAAGCCCGGGGAGGGCGAGGCGGCCTTCTTCGAGCTGGCCTACGCCGGCGCCGTCGCGGACTTCACGCTGACGCCCAACGCCATCTTCGTGACCGACGGGGGCGGCGGCGACGGGCGCTCCTGGGAAACCGCCGCCTCGCTCAAGGACGCGCTGGCGCGGGCCGACGCCGTCCACCCCATCTACCTGGCCGCCGGCGATTACGACCTTGACGAGACGCTGGAGATCCCCGTCGGCCTCACCCTCCAAGGCGGCTACGCCCCCGCCACGGGGGCGCGCGACCCCCTGAACCGCCCCACGCGCCTGACCTTCGCCGGCGGCGCGCACCTCGTCCTCGGGAGTGACGCCACCCTCGACGGCCTTTGGCTTGAGGGCGCGGAGTCCGCCAGTAGCCTGGTCACCTCCAGCGGCACGACGGGCGGGATGCCCACCCTGCGCGGCTGCGTCCTCCAAGGCGGCAGGGACGGCAAGGCCGCTTCCTTCTGCGTGCTCGTCTGCTGCCTCTTCCCGGATACAAACGCCACCCTTCAGGAGTGCGAGCGGACGCATTGCACCTTCGCGGGGACGCTTCCGATGGATGCCTGGGACTTGGATTTCGGCGGCCACCGTGCCGAGGTCGGGACGGCATGGCGCCCCAACGCTGAGGAACGTTGCGACGGGCAAGGCCACACCTGCCCGGAGACGGGGCTCGACGGCCGCCCGCTCGGGGGGCTGCGCGGCGCCCTCGGCCCCGCGCTCCCGGGCTATCGGTTCAGGATTCGTTGAGGGCGTTCCCTGCCGGACCCTCCCGCGAGGGGACGTTTTCGCATGGCTCAAACCAGACGGCTTCTCCCGTAAGGGGGGTGTTGTTCGGGCCTTGATGCCTTCGGGGGTTGGCCGGCTCCTCTCATGAGGGGCAAACTCATTCGGCGGCGCGGCGGTAGGCCTCGCCCCAGGCGGCCATGGCGTCGAAGAGGGGGAGGAGGCCGCGGCCAAGGGCGGAAAGGGCGTATTCGACGGGCGCGGGCTTGCCGGGGAGGACGGTGCGGGTGAGGAGGCCGTCGGCCTCCAGGGTGCGGAGGCTCTCGGCAAGGACTTTCTTGCTGATGCCGGGGCAGGCGCGGAGCAGGGCGCCGAAGCGGGTGGGGCCGGAGAGGATCAGCTCGCGCAGGATGAAGAGTTTCCACTTGCTGCCGACAAGCCCGATCGTGACGGCGATGGGGTAGGGCGGGAGTTCCGATTTCTTCACCATTTCCGGGTCTCGCGGTGGTAACAATGTATTCTCTCACGGGGAATGAGAAAATAATCAAGAGGGGCGAGAATGGGGGGCTGGGGGCAGGGTGCCGCTCCGCCCCCGGGAGGAGACTCGGCCCCCTCCACCCCGAATGAACGCACTGTGGCACAGAATTGGGAGGAATCCCAATTTCAGTCGGACTGGACAATCCTTGTCGCTGACATTGGAAACACGAATGGGGTCGAAACGGGCGAGCGTTCGTTCGATATCCCATGCGCGATGGCGTGCCGCACAATGAATGCGACAGTGTTTGCATGTCAGAATAAGCCATGACGCGCTTGGCCAAACAGCTCCCTTTTCTAATTGAAATGCAGAAATCCACGCTTGCGCAGTGGGGCGGAAGGAGGGGACAAAAAAGCCCCGGGCCGGGGGGCTCGGGGCTTTTTGGCGTTGGCCGCGCGGGGCTCAGTCCTGGCCGGGGCGCCATTCCTCGGAGGCGGCGAAGGCCTCCTCGAAGGCGTTGGCGAAGGAGCCGAGGGCGGATGAACTCCAGGCGCACCCGCTCCGTGCCGGGGCGCGGAGGAACTCGATGGCGTTGTAGAAGAGCTTGGCGACCCAGCGGTCCTCGCGGAGGCGCCTGCCCGCCCCCGGTCACATCCCGGAACGCGGGGCGATGACGGCGACGCCGGCGGAACGGTCGCCGCCGTCGCCCTCGCCCGTGATGCGCAGGGCATAGGCGGGCGTGCCGGGCGCGCGGGCGGGCAGGCGGAGGGCGTAGACGTTTTTGTCGCGGCGGATGCCGGCATAGCCCGCGTGCGCGTCCTCCGCCACGGGGCGGCCGTTCTCCAGGAGTTCCACCTTGGCGATTTTCAGGGCGTTGGGGCCGCGCTTCCAGAGGATTTCGGCCTCATAGAGGCCGGCGGGGCCGATTTGGTCGGTCACGTCCACCGTCATCCGGCCGGCGGCGAGATCCCACGGCACCCCGGGGGCGAAACGGAAGGCGGCCGGCCACCGGGCATGGCAACCTTGCGCGAAGGCGAGCGCCTCGGCCACGGCTTCCACGAAATCGCCCTTTGGCGCGGGGCCGGGCACGCCGTTGGCCTCGAAATCCCGGTCAATGGCCGCGAGGCGCGCCTCCAGCCCCTCCCCGCCCGCGAAGAAGGCCTCCCAGCGTTTTCGGTAGTAGCCGCCCATCATGCCGGCGAGCTGACGGTGAGCGTAGTCGTTGAGGGCGCTGCGGCGGCCCGTCCACGTGGAGACCATGCGCCGCCAGGCGCGGGCGGTGGCCTCGCCGCCTTGGCGGCGGACGCGCGCCTCATGCCAATCGAGCCGCCAGCGGGGCTCGTGCGCCAGGACCTCATCCGTGCGGACGATGGCCTCGACGAAGGCCGCCCGGGCGGCGGGATCTTCCTTGGCGCGGGAGAGCAGGGGACGGGCCATGTCGGCGAGGGCCTGGCGCGCGGCGTCGGCCAGGTCGTAGCGGAAGGTTTCCCGCGCGAGAAGCGCGGAGGTCTCGCGGGCGGCGCGAAGCAGGGCCTGCGCGGCGCGGAGGGTGAGGACGGGGTCGTAGTAAGGCTCGGCGGTGGACCACGTGGAGGTCTTGCGGGCCGTCCAC
>DVOR01000051.1 GCA_018713405.1 Candidatus Spyradenecus faecavium
ATGTGTATAAGAGACAGGCCCAGGGCCTCTGGGCGGGCAGGCCCCGCGGCAACTTCCGCTTCAAGGCGCGGCTCGAGGGGAGCCATAGCCTGGTGCACAACGAGCTCGGGGCGGTCCGGGGGCAGGTGGGCTACACGCGGGACAACGCCCCCGAGTCCCTCTACGCCATGGACAAGGCCGAGGGGGCGCTGCTGCGCGCCTGCGCGACGCTCGCCCAGGCCGACCCCGGCCTGCCCGAGCGCCTGCGCTGGCCCTACATCCCCTACGCCGACTACGCCGCCCTCGTGGCCGAGGCCGTCGCGCGGATCAACGACCGCACCGAGCACGCCCTCGAGGGGTGGGAGGAGCAGGGCTTCGTGACGGGGAGCTTCCGCCTCGGCCCCCGCGAGCCGTGGCGCGACCTGGCCGACCTCGACGCGCTGCCCGAGGGGATGCGCGGGGCCATCCTGGCGCAGCTGCGCGCCGACCGGGCCTTCATGCCGGTGATTCTGGGCGAGGGGCTGGCGCTGCGCGGGACGGTCTCCGACCGGCTGGAGATCAAGGTCAAGGACCCGGCCATCGACTACGCGGCCACCGTGGCGGCGATCGTCCGCGGCCCCGACGGCGTCGAGCGGCTGCTGGCGCGCGGGCAGGCCGTGCTCGTGTGGGTCAACCCCCTCGAGCCGCTGGTGGCCTACCTCGCCGAGCCGACGAAGGACGGCCCGCGCTACCTCGGCACGGCGCCCGTGATGGCGCCGGCGCACCAGGACGACGCCGCGGCCATCGCCGAAAGCCTCAAGATCCGCGCCAAGGTGCAGGCGCTGGAGCGGGCGGCGATTTTGCCCGCCGCCCAGGCGGCGGCGGAGCGGAAGCGGGCCGACGACGCCTGGAACCGCGAGCAGCTGGCGGCGGCGCGGGAGGCGGCCAAGGCGCCCGGGATGCGCCCCGGGCGGGGGCAGGCGCTTGAGGGGCTTGCCGCCCCCGCGCCGGAAGGCCCCGCGCAGGACCTCGACGCCCTCGCCCCCGGCGCGCCCGCCCCGGCGCCCGCCCTGACCCTGAAGGACTTCCTCTGAGCATTTGCCTTTATCAACCCCAGGAGAACAGACCATGGAAGAGACCCAACCGAACCCCGCGCTGCCCGCGCCCATCGCGCGCTTTTTGGAGGAAGCCGCCCGGCGCGGCCTCAGCGACACCAAGGCCGCCGCCGCCCTCGGCATGAGCGCCACCACCGTCAGCCGCGTGCGCCGCGGCATCTACGAAGGCGACCTCGCGGCCGTGGCCGACAAGGCCGCGCTGGCCCTGCGCCTCTGGCAGGAGCGCGGCGACGGCCGCCGCGCCTTCGTCGCGACCTCCATCGCCGCGAAGGTCTTCACGGCCTGCGACTTCGCGTTGAGCCGTCAGACGCCCGTGATCTTGACGGGCGAGTCGCAGATCGGCAAGACCACCGCCCTCGAGGAATACGCCCGGCGCTCCGACGCGCCCGTGCGCCTGGTTCGGATGCCCGCGGCGGCCAACCTGCCCCTCTTTTTGGAGGAGCTGGCCGAGGCCCTCGGCGTGGCCGCCAAGCCCGGCGAGCGGCGTCGGCGCATCCTCCGCGCGCTCAACGACCGGACGCTGCTCATCGTCGACGAGATCCACGAGCTGGTGCACACCACCGGCCGCGACCACACCAAGCGCATCTGCGAGGTCATCCGCGAGCTCTACGACCGCACCCGCTGCGGCCTTGTCCTCTGCGGCACCGAGCTGGCCGAGACCGACCTCATCCACGGCCCCGACGCCGGGGCGCTGGCCCAGATCGCCCGGCGGGCCATCGCCGTGCGCCTCGGCCGCCGCCTCCCCCTGCAGGACGCGCTGAAGGTCGCGGGCCACTACGGGCTCCCGGCGCCCACCGACGCCGCGCGCGACGCGCTGCGGCCGCTCTTCCTCAACCATGTGGCCCTCATCTCCGCGATGGCCGCCGAGGCGGCGTCCAAGCGCGGCGTGTCCCCGGACTGGGAGCTCTGGCTGGCCACCAAGCGGGCGCTGCTGGGCGAGTGAAGGGAGGCGCACGATGACCGATAGACAGAGGCTTACCTTCTTTCGGCTGTTTGGGCGCGCGTGCGAGCGGCAGGGGGTGGCGCCCGGGGAGCGCGAGGCGTGGCGGCATGCGCTCATCCGCGAGGCCGTCCCCACCAGCGGCGGCAGCCTGACGGCGGTGGGGACGGGGGCGGACTGCGACCGGCTGATGGCGGCGGTGGCGCGCCTGGCCGAGGACCATGGCGCCGCGATGCGGTGGGGGACGGCCGAGGGGCGGCGCCTGGCCGCGATGGCCGAGGCCTGCGCGCGGCAGTGCTTCGAGATTGCGCAGGCGATCCCCTCCCTCGCCGAGCAATGGGCCCCCGGCGCCATCCCCTACCTCCGCGGCGTCATGGCGCAGGCCGGCTGGCGCGACGCCCTCCACGCCGAGGACGGCGAGTGGTGGCTCGACCTCGACCTCCCCCGCCTGGAAAAACTCTTCCGGATGCTCGACACGCACCGTCGGCGGCTGTTGCGGCGGGTGCCATGCAGGCTGCTGGAGGCGCGGTGGGATGGGACGCTGGCGCCGATGCGGCGGGGATTTGAGATCGACGCCCGCTATGTGGTGACCGAGCGTGGGCTGTTGAAGCAGGCGCGCCCGGCCGAGCGCCCCCGCGGGGGCCTTTTCCGCGTGCGTTTTGTCGCGGGGGGCGGCGTGGGGGCCGATTGATTTTGTGAATGCGTTAAAACGAACCCAGAAAGGAAAGACCCATGAAGAAGACCCCCCACACCCCGCCGCAGACGTTGGATGACGTCGAGCGGCTGATGGGCGAGCTGGCCCTGTGCGACGCCGCGCGGCGGCGCGCGCTGGCCGAGATGGACGCCGAGCTCAAGGCCGTCCGCGACCGCCACGCGGCGACGCTGGACGCGCAGGACGCGCGGCGGGAGGCGCTGGAGGCCGAGATCGCCAGCTGGGCGGAGCTGCACCGGGAGGCCTTCGGCGAGAAGCGCAGCCTGGTGCTCACGCACGGGACGATCGGCTGGCGGCTGGGCAACCCGGCGATCCGTCTGCGCCCCCGCGTCAAGGCCGAGCAGGCGCTTGCGATGGTCAAGGCCAACCTCCCGGCCTACGTGCGCACCGTGGAGGAGCTCGACAAGGCCGGGCTGCTGGCCGCCTTCGCCGGGAAGGCGCTCGACGCCGAGGCGCTCGCCGCCTGCGGCCTGCGCGTGACGCAGACCGAGCGCTTCTTCTGCGAGCCGAAGACCGAGGAGCAGTAAGTGGTAAATGGTTGCGCCCCGCGAGGGGCGCCTGAGAAGGGAGAAAGAAATGGAGCAGGGAGAGTGGGCGCGTCTGCTGGCGCGGGCCCGGGAGCTGGAGGCGCGGCTGGAGCGCGCGCAGCTGTGGCGCCGGGAGCAGGCCGCCGAGGAGGCGCGTCTGCTGGACGCGCTGGCGGCGCAGCGTCGGCTGATGGCCAAGGGTGCGGCGCAGGCCTACCGGCTCTCCGCCGAGCTCTCCGG
>DVOR01000052.1 GCA_018713405.1 Candidatus Spyradenecus faecavium
GATGTGTATAAGAGACAGCGTTGACGCGGTGGAGGGGGTGGGAGCGGGTCTCGGGGGTCTGGACGGCGTCGACCCAGCCTTCGGTGGAGCGGGCGAGGGCGTCGCGGCCGGCCTCGGCGCGGACGTCGTGGCGGAGGCGGATCTGGCGGTGGGCGAGGCGGGCGAGGGTGGTGGCGCCGAGCACGAGGATGAGGAGGCAGACGATGCCGACGACGAGCTCGACCATGGCTTGGCCGGCGGCGGGGCGTCTGGGCGGCGGGCGCGTCATGGGGCGGGTCTCTTGCGTCCTGGGGGGGCGTGGCGGCCTCACTGGCCGGTGTAGAGGCGGGTGATGAGGCGGTCGGGGAGGCCGGCGAGCTCGATGCGGCGGACGGCGGCCTCGATGTCGTAGTCGACGCGGCGGAACTGGATGGAGGGGGCCTTGAGCTGGGTGGTGTCGTAGATGGCGTAGCAGGCCTGGGGGATGCCGTCGCGGGGCTGGCCGACGGAGCCGACGTTGATGAAGTAGGTGCCCTTGTCGAGGATGCCGTCGGCGGGGGCCCACTTCTGGATGGCGCGGGAGACGGAGTCGCGCAGGAAGATGCAGGGGACGTGGGTGTGGCCGTGGAAGCAGACGTGGGAGCGCTGGGCGGTGAAGCTGTCGGCGGCGTCGGTGGCGTCGAAGGCGTAGCGGAAGTGCTCGGGGCTGTCGAGGGTGGAGTGGACGGCGGTGAAGCCGAAGAGGGTGAGGGTGTAGGGGAGGGACTGGAGCCAGCGGATGTCGTCCTCGCTGAGGTTGCGGCGGGTCCATTCGATGACGCTGGCGGCGTTGGGCTGGAAGTCGTCGAGGTTGACGGAGGGGTCGGAGCAATAGTGGTCGTGGTTGCCCATGACGACCTTGCAGCCGAGCTCGCGGATGCGGCGGATGCACTCGGCGGGGGCGGCGTTGTAGCCGACGACGTCGCCGAGGCAGAGGAAGTCGTCGACCTTCTGCGCCTTGGCGTCGGCGAGGACGGCATCGAGGGCCTCGATGTTGGCGTGGATGTCGCTGATGATGGCGAAGCGTTTGGGGCGTGGCATAGGGGAGGTCAGTTGAGGCGGAGGATCGCCGCGGCGACGGTGAGGTCGATGGGGGTGGTGATCTTGGGGTTGGGCTCGTCCCAGCGGACGAGGCGGGTGGTCTCGCCGGCGGCCTCGAAGAGGGCGGCGTCGTCGGGATAGTCGCACTTCTTGTCGGGGGCGAGCTTGGCGTAGGCGGGGATGAGCTTGTCGGCGGCGAAGGCTTGGGGGGTCTGGACGGCCCAGAGGGTGGAGCGGTCGGGGGTGGAGGCGACGGTCATGCCCTTGCCGACGACCTTGATGGTGTCGGTGACGGGGTGGGCGGCGACGCCGCTGCCGAAGCGCTTGGCGTACTTGAGGGTCTCGCTGATGAGCTCGGGGGTGATGCAGGGGCGCGCGGCGTCGTGGATGACGATGTAGCGGACGTCGAAGGGGTCGATCTCCTTGAGCGCGGCGGCGACGGAGTCCTGGCGGCGGGCGCCGCCGACGACGATCTTGGCGAGCTTGCTGATGCCGAAGAGGGTCTGGAGCCCGCGGGCGGCGGCGAGCTGGTCCTTGCGCACGGTGAGGACGATGCGGTCGACCTCCTTGCACTTCTCGAAGGCGAGGAGGGACCAGGCGACGACGGGGCGCGGACCGAGGGAGAGGAAGCACTTGTCGAGGCCGGCGCCCATGCGGGTGCCTTTTCCGGAGGCGAGGATGACGGCGGTGACCATGAGGGGCTCCTTAGGGTTGGGGTGAGGGGAATCCATCGATGAGGACGGCGGTGCCTTCGCCGTGGGCGCACCAGCGGTCGCCCTCGCACGTCATGAAGACGGCGCCGGCGCCCCGGAGGAGGGGGGCCGTGCCGTGGCGGACGGTGAAGCCGACGACGGCGTTGGCGCCGAGCTTGCGGGCCTGGGCCTTGATGTCGCGGCGGATGGCTCGCTCCAGCCGGTCCATGACGGCTTCGTAGATGCCGTAGCGGCCGTCCTCCCAGGCCTCCTTGAACCGGCGGTCGGCGAGGTGGGCGGCCTCCCAGACGGCGTTCGCGGAGACGTAGCCGCAGACGCGCACGGGAGGGTGCCACTCGACCGTCGGGGTCGAGACGAGGAGGACGGGCTCGGTCACGGCTCGTCGCCTTTCGCGTCGGGCCTGTGGGCGGCGAGGTGGCGGAGCGTCTCCTCGGGGAGGGAGGCGCCGGGCGCGGGGGGCGTGCGGCGGATGACGAGCGCGGTCCGCGCGGGGGCGTAGACGTGGATGGCGAAGCAGACCTCGTTGGCGCGCTCGATGGTGGCCAGGGGGTAGGCCTGGCCCTCGGCGATGCGGCCGAAACCGCCGAAGCGCTTGGCGTCGGTGTCCAGGACGAGGTTGTACTCCCCGGGCGGGACGATGATGGGGTAGTCCGCGAAGGAGTGCTCGCCGTGGAAGTTGAAGACGAAGAGGAGGTCGCCGCGCATGAAGGCGAGGATCTTGTCGTCGTCGTTGGCGAAGACGCGCTTGGGGTAGGTGGCCTCGTCGAGGACGCCCTCGCCGCCGACCAGGTGGATCATGGCCTCGTCGAAGTCGCCCAGGGCCTTGAAGTAGAGCTTGGGGTCGTCGCGGAGGGACCACTGGCGGCGGGCGTAGTGGTAGCTGTTGTTGTTGCCCTCGCGGGGGAAGTCGATCCACTCGGGGTGGCCGAACTCGTTGCCCATGAAGTTGAGGTAGGCGCAACAGCATCCCAGCGTGGCGAGGCGGGCCATCTTGTGCAGGGCGATGCCGCGGTTCACGTAGAGGTTGTCCGAGCCCACGTGCATGGAGAAGTACATCTCCTTGTCGATCATCTGGAAGATGAAGGACTTGCCGCCCACGAGCGCCTGGTCGTGGGACTCCACGTAGCTGACGGTGCGCTCGTCGGCGCGGCGGTTGGTGAGCTCGTGCCAGAGGAAGCCGACCGACCAATCCTCGTCGCGGATGTCGCGCACCAGCTTGAACCAGCACTCGGGCACGCCCATGGCCATGCGGTAGTCGAAGCCGACGCCGCATTCGGTGACGGGCGCGCCGATGCCGGGCATGCCGCTGACGTCCTCGGCCACGGTGAGGGCGTCGGGGCGGACGGTGTGGATCACGGCGTTGGCGAGGGTGAGATAGGTGTAGGCGTCCTCGTCGACGGTGCTGTCGAAGTACATCCCGTAGTTGGAGAAGTCCACGCCCAGCCCATGGTGGAGGTAGAGCATGGAGGTGACGCCGTCGAAGCGGAAGCCGTCGAAGCGGTACTCATCCAGCCAGAAGCGGCAGTTGGAGAGCAGGAAGTGGAGGACGTCCGTCTTGCCGTAGTCGAAGCAACGCGAGTCCCAGGCGTCGTGCCAGCCCCTGGAGCCGTCGTGGAAATATTGGTAGGGCGTGCCGTCGAAGAGGGAGAGGCCGTCGCGCTCGTTCTTGACCGCGTGGGAGTGGACGATGTCCATGATGACGGCCAGGCCCATGCCGTGGGCCTTGTCCACCAGCGCCTTGAGGTCCTCGGGCGTGCCGAAGCGCGAGCTTGCCGCGAAGAAGCTCGAGACGTGGTAGCCGAAGCTCCCGTAGTAGGGGTGCTCCATGATGCCCATCAGCTGGAGGGTGTTGTAGCCCGCCTGCTTGACGCGCGGGAGGATCTTCTCGGCGAACTCGGCGTAGGTGCCGACGCCCTCGGTCTCCTGCGCCATGCCCACGTGGGCCTCGTAGATGAGGGGCGCCTGCTCGGGGTCGCGCCGGAAGTCGTGCTTCCAGGCGTAGGGCTTGGGGTCCCACACCTGCGCGGCGAAGAGGCCGCTCTTGGGGTCCTGCACGGCGCGGCGGACGTAGGCGGGGATACGCTCCCCGCGCCCGCCGTCCCAGCAGACCTCCAAGTGGTAGAACTGCCCGTGCTCCATGGCGTCGGCCGGGCCGCGCCACTCGAAGACGTCGCGCCCCGGGATCCGCTCCGCGCGGTAGGCCAGGTCGCGCTCCCAGCCGTTGAAGTCGCCGACGAGCCAGATTTCCGTGGCGTGCGGCGCCCATTCGCGGAAGACCCATCCCTCCTTGGTGCGGTGGAGGCCGTAGTATTCATGGGCGCTGGCGAAGGCGGCCAGCGCCTGCCATCCCGAGGCCCCGCCGGTGAGACGCGCCGCGAGGGCCCGCGCCCGTTCGGCGCGGTGTTCGATCACGTCCGCGTAAGGGGCGAGCCACGGGTCGTCCAACAGACGGGTTCGGGGGGCGGCCATGGTTCAGTTCTCCTGATGGTAGGGGTTCTGCTCGGTCTCGCCGTCGAAGAGCTCGGTGAGCGGACGCTGGAGCATCTCCTCGTAGATCTTGATGTACTCGGCGGCGCAGCGCTCATGGTTGAAGCGTTGCTTGCTTTCGGTCATGATGCGCGCGACCTGGGCCTCGCGCACGTCGGTGGGCAACCGGTAGAACTCCATCGCGCGGTCGATGGCCCACGCCAGGCCCTGGCTGTCGTAGTACTTGAAGGGGAAGCCGTTGCCGGTGCCCTTCTCCACGTCCAGGAGCTCGACGGTGTCGTGGAGGCCGCCGGTGTCGTGCGCCACGGTGAGCGAGCCGTAGATGGGGGCCACCATCTGCGGCAGACCGCAGGGCTCGAAGAGCGAAGGCATCAGCGTGAAATCGCTCGAGGCGTAGCCCAGGCGCGAGATGTGCTCGTCGAAGTCGCACACCGCCAAGCGGCCGTAGAGGTTGTGGAAGCCCAGGATGTCGCGGAAGGCCTGCTGGTAGGGGCCGTTGGCCACGATGGCGAACTGGATGTTGTCGTCGCGGTACTTCTCGAGCGTCTTGTAGAGGATGTCCGTGAGCAGCTGCGGGCCCTTCTGCACGGGGTCCAGGCGGCTGGGCCAGAAGAAGAGCGGCGCGTCGGGGTTCTTGAAGAGGCCGACCTTCTCCTGGAACTGCATCTTGTTGGAGATCTTCGCGGCGTGGTGCGTGCGCGCGTCGTAGTTCACCTTCAGGTTCGGGTCGGTCTCGGGGTTGTAGCTGTCGTCGGGGGCGTTGAGGATGCCGCAGGCGCAGCCGGCGTTGTACTTCGCGATCACCTCGTTGCGGAACTGCCCCGGGATGAAGTCGAACCACCCGCGCACGATCTCCTCCAGGAAGGTCGGCGACACCGAGTTGATGTAGTGCGAGGCGAAGACGCCCGAGGTCAGGAAGTCCACCGGGTTCGTGTCGCGGCTCTCGAAGTAGTCATAGGGCGGGCGCGAGTAGAAGAGGTTCTTCCAGAACTCCGCCGCGTCGATGCCCGCGTACTCGATCTCGCCCAGGCAGCGGTGCACGGTGTGGATGTTGTGGATGGTGAAGAGGCAGGGGATGCCCAGGCGGCGCGCCGCCGCGGGGATGAGGCCCGTCATCCAGTCGTTGCAGTGGATCAGGTCCGGCTGCACGGTGGGGATGATGTTGTTGATCACCTCGCGCTGGAAGGCCAGCGCCAGGTGCGGGTTCTCGTCGCCCTGCGAATAGACCGTGTCGCGGTAGTAGAAGCAGCGGTCCTCGGCCAGGTGGATGCGCGAGTCGGGCAGGTGCGCCTGATACTTCCGCAGCTCGTCGCTGATCAGGCGCCCCACGTCCACATGGAACATGCGGCGGTAGTGCGGCAACGCCACGTGCACGTCCGCCCCCAGCTTGAAGAGGCTTGCCACCAGGCTTGCGGAGACGTCCGCCAAGCCGCCGGCCTTCGCGCTCAGCTTGTCGGCCATGTTGCCCATGCCCGCCGGCAGGTAGGTGATCTCCGGCGTCACGATCAGGATTCTGGGTTTGCGCTGTCCGGGTTGTTTCGTCTGCGACATATTGACCTCCGTGCGGCTGTCTCACTCCGCCTTGGCTTCGCCGTCATCGCCCTGCGCGCGCCGGGCCTGCGGCGACAAAGTGTCCTTGATGGCCGCGATGCGCTCGGCGTTCGCCCGGCGCACCGCGTCCAGCTCCACGACCTCCGGGGCCTTCTCCGAGGCCTCGGCGATTCGCCTGTCCAAATCCTGCAACTGCCGCACCAGGCCCTTGCGTTCCTCGCGCAACGCCTCCAGCTCCGGCGTCGAGAGCGTCCCCGAGGCGATCAGCGCCTCGCGCCGCTCCACCAACGCCCGCTCATAGTCGTTCCGCTGGATGGCCTCGCGCCGCAGTTTGCCCCGCGGCGTCTTCTCCGCCTTGCAAATCTTGGCGATGCGCGCCTCCCGCGCCTTCGCGAAGTCCGCGAGCTCAGACTCCGCCATCGCCTGCCCCGTAATCAGGCAGGCGCACGCCAGTACGATCGACCACAGTTTCATCCGGTGTTCTCTCTTTACGACCTTGACACAATAAAGTATGCGCCATTGCAAGCGAAAAAGCAAGCCAAAAGTGTCGCGTCCCGTATTTTTCCGTCCCTGCCCGCGCCGACGCCCCGCCCTTCGCGCGCTCCCGCGCCGCGCCTCGCCTCTCCGCGCCGCCGGCCAAGCCTCCCAACCGCCGACCTGCCAACCTTCCGAATCCGCCCCCGCAAGGGGCCGATTCCGCATAAGTCCTTATGCATTTCCGAAACCCTTAAGGGTTTGGGGCGAAACCCTTAGGGTTTGGGGTCGAACCCCTTAGGGTTTCGCCTCCGACCCCTTAGGGTTTCGCGGAAACACGTTTAACCGAAAAGCAACGGAAACGGAACTTGAGACGGCGGCGGACCTGCGTAAAATAGGGCACCGTTTCATTGGAAGCCGTGTCGGCGCGGGTTCGCGAGGCATGGCAGACGAAAGGAACCACCATGCAACGACCGCTCGCCACACTCCTTCCCCCCTTCGCGGCCCTCGCCGCGTTCCTCCTCCCCGCATCCGCCCGCTGCGACGTCCCCACGGGCGCCATCCCGGCCGATCCCCTCGTCAACGTCCAGTGCGAGAA
>DVOR01000053.1 GCA_018713405.1 Candidatus Spyradenecus faecavium
CCCCCGCCCCGTCGACCCCGCCGCCGTCACCGACCTCCGCGAACACGCCGGCCGCGGCGTCAGCGCCACCGTCCACGGCCGCGCCGTCCTCGCCGGCAACGCCGTCCTCCTCCGCGCCCACGGCATCGAGCCCCCCGCCGACGCCCTCGCCCTCCCCGGAACCGCCATCCTCCTCGCCGCCGACGGCGCCTACGCCGGCGCCATCCTCGCCCAAGACCAACCCAAGCCCGACGCCAAGGCCGCCATCGACGCCCTCCACCGCGCCGGCGTCCGCAAAACCGTCATGCTCACCGGCGACAACGAGCCCGCCGCCCGCGCCGTCGCCGACGCCCTCGGCCTCGACGAATGCCACGCCCGCCTCCTCCCCGCCGACAAGGTCACCCACCTCGAACGCCTCCTCGCCGACACCCACGCCGCCGACCCCAAAGCCCGCCTCGCCTTCGTCGGCGACGGCATCAACGACGCCCCCGTCCTCGCCCGCGCCGACCTCGGCGTCGCCATGGGCGCCCTCGGCTCCGACGCCGCCATCGAGGCCGCCGACGTCGTCCTCATGGACGACCGCCCCTCCCGCCTCCCCACCGCCATCCGCATCGCCCGCGGCACCCTCGCCATCGCCTGGCAGAACATCGTCTTCGCCATCGGCGTCAAGGCCGCCATCCTCCTCCTCGGCGCCCTCGGCCTCGCCAACCTCTGGCTCGCCGTCTTCGCCGACGTCGGCGTCGCCTTCCTCGCCATCCTCAACGCCATCCGCGCCCTCACCCTCGCACCCCCCGAGGCGAAACCCTAAGGGGTCCGACCCAAAACCCTAAGGGTTTCGGGTCAAACCCTTAAGGGTTTCGGAAATCCATCCGCACTTATGCAGAGTCGGGGGCTTGGTCGGCGGCGGGGGCGGGGCGGAAATGCTACAATGGCGGCCATGGACACCCCGATGTATGCGCAGGTCGCGATAGAGCAGGTCCCGGGCCGGCTCTTCACCTATGCCGTGCCCGAGGGGGCGGAGGTGCGGGTGGGGCAGAGCGTCACCGTGCCGTGGCGGCGGGTCTACCACCGGGGCTACGTCATCGCGCTGTCGGCGGAGTGCCCGTACGTGCCGAAGGCGGCGCCGGAGGCGCAGGGGGACCTTTTCGGGGAGGCGCCGGCGCCGAGGATCAAGGCCATCGAGCGCGTGGAGGACCCGCTGCCCTATTTCTCCGAGGGGACCATCCGGCTGCTGCGGTGGATGGCGGAGTATTACGACGTGGGGTTCACGTTGGCGCTGCGGAGCGCGTTGCCGGCGCCGGTGCGGGAGGGGCGCAGCCAGGCGCGGGAGCGCTACGTGGTGGCGCCGGTCCTGCCGCCGCCGCCGCACCTGCCGCCGCTCTCCAAACGGCAGAAGGCGCTGTACGAGGACATCGTGCGGGTGGACGGCGGGCTGTTGGCGCGGCTGTGCGAGGAGTTTTCCACCACGGCCCCGACCATCCGGCGCCTGGCGAAGATGGGCTACCTGACGTGCGAGCGGAAGGAGGCGCCGCGCAGCCCGTTGGCCGGGCGGCGGGTGTTGCCGAGCAAGCCGCTGCCGCTGACGGCGTCGCAGGCGGAGGCGCTGGGGGTGATTTTGCGGGAGGAGCGGCCGGTGCTGCTCTTCGGCGTGACGGGAAGCGGCAAGACGGAGGTCTACATGCAGGCCATCGCCGCGACGTTGGAGGAGGGGCGCGGGGCAATCGTGCTGGTGCCGGAGATCTCGCTCACGCCGCAGACGGTGAGCCGGTTCGCGGCGCGCTTCGGGGGGCAGGTGGCGCTGTTGCACTCGGCCCTCAGCGACGGCGAGCGGCACGACGAGTGGCACCGCATCCGGCGCGGGCAGGCGCGGGTGGTGGTGGGGCCGCGCTCGGCCGTCTTCGCGCCCGTGCGGCGCCTGGGGCTCATCATCGTGGACGAGGAGCACGACACGGGCTACAAGCAGGACGAGTCGCCGCGCTACTCCGCGCGGGACGTGGCCGTGATGCGGGCCCACATCGAGCACGCGCGGTGCGTGCTGGGGTCGGCCACGCCGTCGCTCGAGAGTTGGCGCAACGCCACCGAGCTGGGCAAGTACGCCCTCGCGCGGATGCCCGACCGCGTCGGCGGGGCGGAGCTGCCGTCCGTCACGCTGATCGACCTGCGCGAGGCGGGGAAGCCGGGGGAGCCGTCGCCCATCTTCAGCGAGCCGCTCATCGACGCGCTCAAGGGGTGCCTGGCGCGCGGCGAGCAGGCCATCCTCTTCCTGAACCGCCGGGGCTACGCGCCCACCTACCAGTGCGCGGCCTGCGGCGAGCCGATCACGTGCGAGCACTGCGCGGCGAAGCTGACCTACCACGCGAAGGACGACACGTTGCGGTGCCACCTGTGCGGGCGGTGGCGGCGGCCGCCGGCCAAGTGCCCCACCTGCGGCGCGCCGCTCTTCAGGCCGCTGGGCGTGGGGACGCAGCGCGTGGAGCAGGCGCTGGGCAAGATCCTGCCGCAGGCGCGCGTCATCCGGATGGACGCCGACAGCACGGGCCGCCGCCACAGCCACGACGAGCTCCTCTCGGCCTTCCGCGCGAAGGAGGCCGACATCCTGCTGGGGACGCAGATGATCGCCAAGGGCCTCGACTTCCCGAACGTGACGCTGGTGGGCATCCTCTCGGCCGACCGCTCGCTGAACATCGCCTACGACTTCCGGGCGGCGGAGCGGACCTTCCAGCTCATCGCGCAGGTCTCGGGGCGGGCGGGGCGCGGCGTCCTGCCCGGGCAGGTCTTCGTGCAGACCTTCCAGCCGGAGCACCCCGCCATCCGCGCGGCGTGCGCCTGCGACTATGAGCGGTTCGCGGCGGACGAGCTGGCCCTGCGCCGCGCCCAGGGGCTGCCGCCCTTCTCGCGCCTGGCGTGCCTGACCCTCACGGGGCCGGACCCGGCCGCGCTGGAGCGCGCCGCGGGGGAGGCCGCCCGCGCCCTGGCCCGCACGCCGGGGCTGGAGACGCTCCCGCCCATGCCCGCGCCGCTCGAGCGCAAGGACGACCTGTGGCGGTGGCAGCTGCTCATCAAGGCCCCTTCGTCCCTGCGCATCGCCCGTGCCTGCCACGCCCTCCGCCCGCCGGACGCGCGCACCGAGGGCCCCGTCAAGGCGCTCCTGGACATCGACGCCGTCTTCCTCGCCTGACGCAGGGTTCCCCGCGGGGCGGCGGAAGGGCAAAAAAAGAGCCCCCGGCGGGAGCCGGGGGCTGCTTTTTGGGGGGCGGGGCTCAGCCCTCGCGGGACTGGCGGTCGAGGTCGCGCATGGCCTCGCGGCGGGAGAGCTTGATGCGGCCGCGCTCGTCGATGCCGATGCACTTGACCATCATCTTGTCGCCGACCTTGCAGACGCTCTCGACGGAGGGGATGCGGCGGTCGGAGAGCTCGGAGATGTGGCAGAGGCCGTCCTTGCCGGGGAGGATCTCGACGAAGGCGCCGAACTCCTTGATGCCGGTGACGGTGCCCTCGTAGATCTTGCCTTCCTCGGCCTCGGCGCAGATGGACTCGACCTCGCGCTTGGCGGCGGCCATGCTCTCGGCGCTGGTGGCGAAGATGGAGACGGAGCCGTCCTCGGCGATGTCGATCTGGGCGCCGGTGGTGTCGGTGATGCGGCGGATTTCCTTGCCGCCGGGACCGATGAGCGCGCCGATCTTGTCGACGGGGATGTGGACGACCACAATGCGCGGGGCGTAGGGGGACAGCTCGGCGCGGGGCGCGGGGATGACCTCGGCCATGAAGTCGAGGATCTTGTTGCGGCCGACGCGGGCGGCTTCGAGGGCGCCCTCGACGAGGTCCCAGGTGAGGCCGCGGAGCTTGAGGTCGACCTGGAAGCCGGTGATGCCCTTGCGGGTGCCGCCGATCTTGAAGTCCATGTCGCCGCAGTGGTCCTCGGCGCCCAGGATGTCGGTGACGAGGACCTTCTTGCTCAGGTCGGGGGTGGTGAAGAGGCCGACGGAGATGCCGGCGACGGGGGCGGTGATCGGGATGCCGGCGTCCATCAGCGCCAGGCAGCCGCCGCAGATGGAGGCCATGGAGGAGGAGCCGTTGGAGCCCATGATCTCGCTCACCACGCGGATGGAGTAGGGGTAGTCCGCGGGGATGACCTCGGCCAGGGAGCGCTCGGCGAGGGCGCCGTGGCCGATCTCGCGGCGGCCGGTGGTGCCCAGGCGGCCGACCTCACCCGTGCAGTAGGGCGGGAAGTTGTAGTGGAGGATGAACTTTTTCTGCTTGGGGCCGCCGGCCACGGAGTCGAGGTCCTGGGCGTCCTTGCTGGTGCCGAGGGTGACGGTGGCCAGGTTCTGCGTCTCGCCGCGGTTGAAGACGGCCGAGCCGTGGACGCGGGGGAGGACGCCGACCTGGGCGGCGAGGGGGCGGATCTCGTGCTGGGCGCGGCCGTCGATGCGCTTGCCGCGCTCGAGGAAGTTCGCGCGGACGGTCTCGATCTCCAGGGCGTCGAAGAGGTGGACGAACTTGACGTCGTCGATGACCCACTGGCCGTTCTCGTCCTTGCCGTACTTGTCCTGGCAGGCGGCGAGGAGCTCGTCGCGGATGGCCTTCACGGCGGCCTCGCGCTCCAGCTTGCCGGGGATGACGAGGGCGTCGGCCAGGCGGGTGCCGGCGAGGCCGCGGATGAAGCCCATCTTCTCGGGGTCCTCGGGCTGGTCGGCAATGACCTTGTCGGGCTTGCCCAGGGCGCGGCGCATCTCGATCTGCAGGTCGATGATCTTCTCGACCTCCTCATGGGCGCGCTTCATCGCGGCCAGGAAGTCGGCCTCGGAGATCTCCTTGGCGGAGCCCTCCATCATGAGGAACTTGCCGCGCAGGCCGGCGTAGAGCAGGTCCAGGTCGGATTCCTGGCGCTGGGCGTGGGTGGGGTTGATGACCCATTCGCCGTTGATGCGGCCGATGCGCACGCAACCAATCGGGCCCATGAAGGGCACCTCGGAGATGTGGAGCGCGGCGGAGGCCGCGTTCACGGCGCAGACGTCGCCGTCGATCTCGCCGTCGCAGCTCACCAGCATGGAGTTGACCTGGACGTCGTTGTAGTAGCCGTCGGGGAAGAGCGGGCGGATGGGGCGGTCGCACATGCGCGCCGTCAGCGTCTCCTTCTCGGAGGGGCGCGCCTCGCGCTTGAAGAAGCCGCCCGGGAAGCGGCCCGCCGCGTAGAACTTCTCGCGGTACTCGCACTGCAGCGGGAAGAAGTCGATGCCCTCGCGCGGCTTGTCCGTGCAGGTCACGGCGCAGAAGACGCTGGTGTCGCCGATGGAGACGATCACGGAGCCGGCGGCCTGACGCGCCAGGAGGCCCGTCTCGATGGTGAACTTCCGCCCGGCGATCTCCGTGGAGAATTGCTTGCTGTTTTGCATGGTCTGGTTGTCTTCGTGCCGCGGGTCGTGGCCGGAAAGAGCGGGGCGCCACCCTGTCCGCGGCTGGGGTTGCTTTCTTACGGTCTTTCCGCGCGTTATCGTACCACAAACCCCTCCCCACGGGCAACAAAAAAGACCGGGGCGCCGCCCTGGCCTCTTTGCTTGCTTCCTTCCTTTATGGTGGAGGTAAGGAGAGTCGAACTCCTGACCTTTTGAATGCCATTCAAACGCTCTACCAACTGAGCTATACCCCCGTGAAAGGAATGACCATAAGATACCACATCGCGGGTCCCTTGGCAAGCACTTTTTTTCAGAAACCCAAAAAAAGTTTCCTCGGGCCCCCTCAGAGGCGCCGCACCATGTCCTTGGCGGTCTCGACCTGGTTGTGGAAGAAGCGGACGCAACGGATGGCGCGCCAGGCGCCCCACAGGCCGATGGCCCAGTTGTCCACAAGGCCCCACGTCGGGACGTCGTCGGCGATGATCTGCCAAGGGAACATCGGGTAACAAAGCATGATCAGTGTGATGATGACGAAGAAAATCGCCTTGAAGACGTATCTCCGCCCGATGTACCACACGATGAACCAGCCGGTGAAGAAGACGTCGTCAAACCAGCCGACCCCCGGCACAAAGTCCGTCAGCAGGTCGACCGGCGAAATGAAGTAAACCAACACCGCGATGCCGATCAACGCCGTCACCAGGCAGCTCGGCTCCTTTTTCTTCTTGGGCGCGGGTTTCGGCCGCGGGGTCGTGGGCTGTTGTTGCGTGGCGACCGCGCCGCCCTGTTGCGTTTCTTCGCTCATGGGATCCTTCCCTCTTATCCTTTCTTAGAGGCTCGCCCCCACGCGAAGCCGCATGGGGGCGAGACCGCGACGGCCACTTTAGGCGTGGCACGCCTTCCACTGCAGATAGTCTTGGAGATCCGTGTGGACGCTCTTGAGCACGAAGGTGAGCACCGCAAGGTCATCCACCAGGCCGATGACGGGGATGAAGTCCGGAATCAGGTCGATCGGGCAGACCAGGTAGAGCAGGCCCGCGCCCGCGGCGACGATCGTGTTCCACGGCA
>DVOR01000054.1 GCA_018713405.1 Candidatus Spyradenecus faecavium
CCTCACCATCGACCAGCCCCCGGCCTCGAAGGGGGCGGAGCTGGGGCTCCTGCGCCTTGACGCCAAGACGACGGAGACGCTCCTCACCGTCTCGGGGACGATCAAGGTGAATGGCGTCCTGCGCGCCTACAACGGCACCGAGACCACCGTCGGCGACAGCGAGACCACCGTCGGCGACACGACCCTCGACACGCCCGGTTTCGCCGAGCCTCTCGACCCCACCGACGGCACCGCCGGCGGGGAGAACACGTGGGCCCCTGAGCTGGAAGAGACGCTCATCGACATCTACCAGAGCCAGAACCTGATCGGCGGCGAGGCCAAGGGCTACACCCAGGGCACGGGGAAGGTGCTCTCCGCCTCCGACATCTCCGAGGCGATGCTCTGCTTCCGCAACGTCGCGGCCCTCGCCACCCACGGCGAAGGGGTGTCCGCCGCCCGCGTGGCCGCCGAGCACTCGGACGACTACGCCGCCGTCGCGGACCTGATCGTGGCCTATGAGTTCGGCATCTCCCGTGTCACCCTTGAGCGGGACGAGGACGGCAACGAGGTGGCGCTCGTGGAGGTGACGCTCCGCAACGACCTCGCCACCGACTTCGCCGACCGCACGGAGCACATCGTGGACCCCGAGGGCGTGACGGACATCGAGCACGCCACCCCCGCCTACGCCGAGGGCACGGCGCTCGTCTTCGCCGTGAACGGAGAGATCGTCGCCGCGGACGCCGTGACGGAGGAGCGCGGGGCCGCCCGCGCCGACGGCACCTCCCTCACCCGCCGCTTCCGCGTGTCGCTCGCCGGCATGTCAGCGGACGAGGATGGGCGGCTCGCCCTCACTGTCCGCGCGGAGCCGCCGGACGGGACGCAGGCCGCATCGGCCGAGTGAGCAGGCCACCACGGACGCCGCCCCACGAGGGCGGCGTTTGCGGTTTGGGCGCGGATTTGGTATCGTACGCGCTTCATTCCTAGACCAGAAGGTGAGCGTGCGATGAGCAAGTTGGATTCTAAAGCGTTGCGGTTGGCGGCGGACACGTTGCGGTGTCTGGCCATGGACGAGGTGCAGGCGGCGAACTCCGGCCACCCCGGCGTGGCGATGGGCCTGGCCGACGTGATGGCCGCCCTGTGGCTGGGGCACCTGAAGGTGTGCGGGACGGCGACGGATTGGGCCGACCGCGACCGTTTCGTGCTCTCCGGCGGGCACGCCTCCAGCCTGCTCTACGCGACGCTCCACCTGGCCGGCTTCGACGTGTCGCTGGACGACCTGCGGAACTTCCGCCAGCTGGGGGCGCGGACGCCCGGCCACCCCGAGCGCGGCATGACGCCCGGCGTGGAGACGACCACCGGCCCCCTGGGGCAGGGCGTCGCCGCGGGCGTGGGCATGGCGCTGGCCGAGCGGATGCTCGCGGCGCGGTTCAACGCCGAGGGGCGCACGCTCGTCGACCACCGCACGTGGGTCACCTGCGGCGACGGCGACCTGGAGGAGGGCATCTCGCACGAGGCCTGCTCCCTCGCCGGCGCGCTGGGGCTGGGCAAGCTGATCCTCCTTTACGACTCCAACGGCATCACCATCGAGGGCGCCACCGACATCGCGCTGGCCGACGACACCAAGCGTCGCTTCGAGAGCTACGGCTGGCGCGTCCTCTCCTGCGACGGGCATGACTTCGAGGACATCGAGAAGGCGCTGCGCAAGGCCGAGAAGCCCTCGGAGAAACCCACGCTCGTCATCTGCCGCACCGTCATCGGCAAGGGCTCGCCGCACAAGGCCGGCACCGCGTCCTGCCACGGCGCGCCGTTGGGCGCGGATGAGGTGCGCCTGGCCAAGCAGGGGCTCGGCTTCGACCCCGACCAGGCCTTCGTGGTGCCCGAGGGCGTGCGCGAGCTCTTCGCCAAGCGCGCCGCCAAGATGCGCCGCCAGTGGAAGAAGTGGGAGCGCGAGGCCAAGGCCGCGTTCGCCGCCGACCCCGCGCTCCAGGCCGCTTGGGAGGCCCACCGCGACCAGCCCGTTCCGGCGCTCGACGGCCTGCTGCCCGCGTGGGGCGACAAGCCGATCTCCACGCGCGCGGCCTCCGGCAAGGTGCTCAACGCCATCGCCCCGGCCGTGCCGTGGCTCGTCGGCGGCTCGGCCGACCTGGCGCCCTCGAACATGACCTACCTGAACGGGCTGGGCGACGTGGCCAAGGGCGCCTTCGCGGGGCGCAACTTCCACTTCGGCATCCGCGAGCTGGGCATGGGCGGCATCCTCAACGGCCTGGCCAACCACGGCGGGCTGCGCCCCTACGGCGGCACCTTCTTCGTCTTCAGCGACTACGTCCGCCCGACCCTGCGCGTGGCCGCGCTCATGGGCGCGCCCGTCATCTACGTGCTGACGCACGACAGCTTCCACGTGGGCGAGGACGGGCCGACGCACGAGCCCATCGAGCAGCTCCCCGCCCTGCGCGCCATGCCCGAGGTCTGCGACCTCCGCCCCGCCGACGCGACCGAGACGGCCGTCGCCTGGCAGGTGGCCCTGGCGCGCCGGGACGGCCCCACCTGCCTGATGCTCTCGCGCCAGAACCTGCCCGTGCTCGACCGCACGGCCCTCGCCCCCGCCGAGGGGCTGGCCAAGGGCGCCTATGTGTTGTGGCAGCGCGACCCCGCCGCGACGCCGGACGCCATCCTCATCGCCTCCGGCAGCGAGGTGTCGCTGGCCCTGCAGGTGGCCCAGGCCGACGCCCGCAACATCCGCGTGGTTTCCATGCCCAGCTGGTTCCTCTTTGCCAAGCAGGACCGGGCCTACCGCGACGAGGTCCTGCCGCCCGCCGTCACCAAGCGCGTGGCCGTCGAGGCCGCCAGCCCCTTCGGGTGGGAGCGGTTCGTCGGGCCCGAGGGGCGCGTGCTCGGGATGGAAGGGTGGGGCGCCTCCGGCCCCGCGGGCAAGCTGGCCGAGCACTTCGGCTTCACGCCCGCGCGCCTCGCCGCCCTGCTCAACGATTGTCTTGCCTGAAGGAGGCTCACGATGGACACGCAGACCCCTGACCAATACCGCGCGCAACGCCTGGCCAACCGCGCCAAGCTCGCCGAGCTGGGCTACGCCCCCTACGGCCACGCCTTCGCCCGCACCGGCACCCTCAAGGAGACCCGCGAGGCCTTCGCCGAGGGCAAGGCCGTCGCCGTCGCCGGACGCATCCAGACCAAGCGCCGCATGGGCAAGCTGATGTTCATCCACCTCAACGACGGCTCCGACGCCTTCCAGATCCTCCTCAAGCGCGACGTGCTGGGCGAGGAGGCCTACAACGCCGCGAAGCTGCTGGACCTGGGCGACATCATCGGCGTCAAGGGCGCGCTCTTCACCACCCAGGCCGGCGAGAAGACCGTCGACGTCGCCGCGTGGGAGCTCCTCTCCAAGGCCGTCCGCCAGCCCCCGGAGAAGTGGCATGGCCTGCAGGACCAGGAGGAGCGCTACCGCCGCCGTTACCTGGACCTGATGTCCAACCCCGAGAGCCGCGCGCGCTTCGACAAGCGCCACAAGATTCTCCTCGGCATCCGCAACTACCTCGCCTCCAAGGGTTTCGTTGAGGTCGAGACGCCCATCATGCAGGCGCAGGCGGGCGGCGCGGCGGCCAAGCCCTTCGTGACGCACCACAACGCCCTCGACCGCGAGATGGTCCTCCGAATCGCGCCCGAGCTCTACCTGAAGCGCCTGCTCGTCGGCGGCTTCGACAAGATCTTCGAGCTGGGCAAGGACTTCCGCAACGAGGGCATCGACCGCACGCACAACCCCGAGTTCACCGTCCTGGAGGTTTACGAGGCGTACGGCGACCGCTCGTCGATGAAGGCCCTCATCGAGGGGATGCTGCCCTACCTCTGCGACACCGTGCTCGGCACGCGTCAGGTCCCCTACGGCCCGGACGGCAAGGTGCTGAACTTCGAGCCTCCCTACCGCGAGGTCTCCCAGCGCGCGCTCATCGAGGAGCGCATGGGCGCCGATTGGTTCAGCCTGGACTACGAGACCGCCCGCGCCCGCGCCGCCGAGGCCGGCCTCGAGCTCACGCCCGAGATCGTCGACCACCTCACCCTCTCGCACGAGGTCTACGACAAGCTCATCGAGAAGACCCTCTTCCAGCCGACCTTCGTCACCCGGATCCCCAAGCAGTACGTCCCGCTCGCCAAGGCCTGCACGGACGACCCCGCGCTGGTGGACGTCTTCGAGTTCGTCGTCGCCGGCAAGGAGCTCTGCCCCGGCTACACCGAGCAGAACGACCCCGACGCCCAGCGCGAGGCCTTCTCCCGCCAGGTCGAGGAGGACGCCGAGCCCACCGACCTCGACTTCGTGGAGGCGCTGGAATACGGCATGCCGCCCACCGGCGGCCTGGGCATGGGCATCGACCGCCTGGTCATGCTCCTGACCGACACCGAGGTCATCCGCGACGTCATCCTCTTCCCCCAACTCAAGTCCGAGGCCTGAGCCGGGCCCGGCCCCACCCGAAGGCCCCCGCCCGGGGGCCTTCTTGCTTTAAGGAGCGCACCATGGACGCTGTCCCCGCAAAGAAACCCTTCGTCGTCTGGATGGGCTGGCTTCGCCTCATCGCCCTCCTGCTGGTTTGCGTGTGTCACGCGGGCGACCCGGTGATGGCCTTCGGCACGCCCGAGGAGAAGAGCGTCGGCGCGCTGATCGGATCCGCCGTGCGGGCGTGCGTGCCCCTCTTCGTGATGCTGACGGGCGCCCTGCTCCTGCCCGTGCGCGAGGGCCTCGGCGGGATGGTCCGCCGGCGCGTCTCGCGCGTGGTGTGGCCCTTCCTGCTCTGGACCGCCGTCTACGCCGCGCTGCCGTGGCTCCTGGCCGTGTGCGGCGTGGCCACGCAGACGATCCAGGAGGTCTTCTTCCCCTTCGCGGCGCCCCTGCACACGGACGCGCCGAGCATCGCGCGCACCTTCTTCCTCTCCCTCTTCCAGTTCAACCAATACGCCGTCCAGCTGTGGTACATCTACCTCCTCGTCGGCCTCTACCTCTTCATGCCCATCCTCTCGCCCTGGCTGCGCACGGCCACGCTCCGCGCGAAGCTCGCCTTCCTCGGCCTCTGGGGCGCGACGCTGGCCCTGCACTATTGGCCCCTCCTGCTCGAGGCCCTGCTCGGCACCTCCTGGGGCGCGGCCTTCTTCTCCGACTACGCGGTGCGCTTCCTCGGCGGCCCGACCGTCGACCTCGCCGCCACCGCCTCGTGGGACGCCTTCCCGGTCCTGGGCCAGTGCGACTGGAACCCCTTCGGCGGGCTCTACATGTTCGCCGGCTTCGTGGGCTACCTGGTGCTCGGCCACGTGCTGAGGGAGGTGCGCCTCTCGCTCGGCCGCACGCTGGCCATCGCCCTGCCGCTCTTGGTTGTGGGCTACGCCGTCGTCGCCTTCGGCTCGCGCTGGATGTGGGCGCGCCCCGGCTGCACGGCCAAGATGATGGAGTTCTTCTGGTGGTACTGCTCCATCCCCGTGGCGATGATGGCCGTCGCCCTCTTCCTCCTGGTCAAGAAGCTCGACTGGGCGCCGCGCCCCGTCCTCGCCCTGCTGCAGGACCTCACCCGCTGCGGGCTGGGCGTCTTCTGCGCGCACTACGTCTTCGTCACGGGCGCCTACTACCTGCTCCACGGCCTGCTGCCCATCCCCCTGCTGCTGCCCGCCGCGGCCCTCTGCGGCTTCGCCGTCACGTGGGCCGTCATCTCCCCGCTTGAGCGCCTGCACCCCCTCGCCAAGCGCCTCCTCGGCTGAGGCCGGGGCTCAGGGCGCGACGTAGAGGCGCTGCAGGGGCTCGGCCACGAGTTCGGGCAAGACCCCGCGCGGGGGCACGCCGAAGCCCGGCAGGTGCACGATGAGGCAATAGCCGTCGTTGGCCCGGAACCTCGGCACCGCCTGCTCCAGCCCGCGCAGACGCTTGGCGTCGCATTCCTCCGCCGTCGTCGCGAAGGCCGTGCGCAGCCAGCAGGCGCGCCCCTGCGCGTCGCGGAACCAGATCTGCGGCCCCACGTCCGGGAACCCGCAGACCGAGAGGCACGCCAGCCCGTTCCTTTCCAGGAAGCGCCTGGCCTCCAAGATCGCCAACCGGTCGCACTCCCAGGGCGAGGCCGGGCGCGGCGGCACGTCAATCTCATCCGGCGGCGGCGCATCCTCCTCGTCACCGTAGCCATAAAGCGCCCAGGCGTTGTGCTTGGTGTGCGCCACGAACGGCGGCTCGCCCTCGCGCCCGGCGCGGGCCACGAGGCAACGGGAGGCCAGCCCGTTCTGCGCGATGGGCTCCCGGTGGCTGACGGAGCTGATGCCGGGCAGAAAGTCCGGATAGCGGTTGTACGCATAGAGGCAGACGTCCACGGCGTAGGTCTCGCCGTTGAAGGCGAAGACCAGCGGCACGAAGTCGTCCGGCCACTCCCAGTCCTCCTTCAGCCACACCAGCCCGCCGCGCGGCGCCTTGCCGGCGGCCTCGGCGGCCTTGGCGCACGCGGTGATGTGCTCCCGGGCGAAGGCGAAGAGGGCCCGCGCCTGGGCCTGGCTCCCCGACGGGGGCGGCGCGGGCCAGACGTGGCGGCGCGCGTTCCGCTCCTCCGGCGGATCGAGGGCCACCGTGTAGGGCTCGGAGTCCGTCACGTCGAAGGCCGCCAACGCGCCCTTCTTCCCCATCGTCACGAAGAGCGTCCCCAGGTCCTGCTCGCCCTCCTCGGTCTCCGCGTAAAGGCGCACGCACCGCCTGCCGACGCCGTAGGGCAGGCGCGGCTGGTGCGGCGGTTGGCGCACGCCCACCACGGTGCCCAGGCGCCCGCGATACTCCCATTTCGTCGTCTGGTGCACGTAGCGCAACCGCTCGAGGACGGCCTCCAGCCCCGCCCACTCCCGCTTGTTGTAGGCCGAGAGGTAGCGGAGCCCCGGCTCGGAGACGGCGCGCAGGCGCTCCGGGTCGTCCTTGGCGAAGACGCCCATCAGCAGGCGCAGGTGGGTGTCCTCGTCGCGGATGAGGCCGATCTCGTAACGCCCCAGGTGCGCGTCCCCGGAGAGCAGGCAGCTCAGCGCGAGGGTCGCGCCTTCGTGGATGCGCCCGCGCTCCGCCTCCGACAGCCCGTCGGCGGCGTGCGCCACCTCCAGCGGGCCGAACTGCGTGTCCAGCGTGACGATGTAGAAGGCGTCTCGCCGCTCGATGGTGTCGCCCATCCGCACGTGCTTCACCGTGCCGCGCAGGTAGGTCACCCCCCGCGACTTCCCCTTGTCGGGCTCGGCGAAGAGGCCGATCGGGCAGACCGTGCCCTCGCCCAGGATGGCGAAATGGGCGCCGTCCTTGCCCCGCCGCCCCTCCAGCTCCCGGACGGGCTTGGGCAGGGCCAGGTGTGAGGTCGGGTCGGCGATGTAGTCGTCCTCGCTGTCGTAATAGCGGAAGTCCAGCGGCAGGGCGCACATCTGCAGGTCCAGCAACGTGCCCGGCGCGTACGAGGGCAGGATGTCCGCGCACACGATGTTGACCACCGCGACGCCGCCCTTGCCCTCCTCCGCCGCCTCCACCAGGCACCGGCACGCGTAATCCTCCGGGTCGCCCTCCTCGCAGGCCACCACGCGCACGTGCCAAATCGCGTTGCCGGTCAGCTGCGTGTCCACCCCGCAGACCTCGTAGGGCGCGTCCTCGCCCTTGCCGCGCCGGGCGCGAACCATGAAGCTCATGTTCCCGCAATCGAAGCACGTGTAGGCGCCACGATAGCCGTCGAGGGGGTAGCCATTCGCCACGCACAGGCGCAGCACCCCCTCAAACAGCTCCTCATCCTCGGCCAGCTCCCGCATCCCAAACACATCCAACATACACGGCATAACGCACCTCCTGTGCTCGCATTCTAGCAAAGCCTCGCACCCTCGGCAATCCCTTTCCCGCAAGACCTGCCTTTCGGGCGGATTCCCCCAAAGGCGCGCCAATGAAACCCTAAGGGGTCGGAGGCGAAACCCTAAGGGGTTCGACCCCAAACCCTAAGGGTTTCGAGGCAAACCCTTAAGGGTTTCGAAATGCATAAGGACTTATTTCGAATGGCGCCCTTTGGCCGGCCCGTTTATGGGCTTGGGACAGAAAAGGGCGGCCCGGGGAGCGGGCCGCCCTTGGCGCCGTGCCGTCGCGCTTACTTGCCGATGGCTTTGCGCTTCTCCAGCGCGGGCTCGCCGATGATGGCCTTGATGCGGCGCACGCCGGCGGAGGAGCTCTCCTCCTTCAGGATCTTGAAGGCCACGAGCTCGGAGGTGTTGTTGGCGTGGGGGCCGCCGCAGACCTCCTTGGAGAAGTCGCCCATGGTGTAGACCTTCACCTGCTCGCCGTACTTCGCGGTGAAGAGGGCGGTGGCGCCGGAGGCCTTGGCGTCCTCGATGGACATCGTCTCGCAGGTGACGGGGAGGGCGCGCTTGATCTGCTCGTTCACCAGGTCCTCCACCTGCTCGATCTGCTCCTTGGTCATCTTCTCGGGGTGGGAGAAGTCGAAGCGGAGGCGTTCGGCGGTGATGTTGGAGCCTTTCTGGTTCACGTGGTCGCCCAGGACGATCTTGAGCGCCTTGTGCAGCAGGTGGGTGGCGGTGTGCAGGCGGGTGGTCTGCTCGGAGTGGTCGGCCAGGCCGCCCTTGAAGACGCCCTCGCCCTGCTTGGAGGCCTCTTTGTGCTTGGCCTCGGCCTTGGCGAAGCCGTCGGCGTCGACGGTCATGCCGCGCTCGGCCGCGAGCTCCTGGGTGATTTCCAGCGGGAAGCCGTAGGTGTCGTAGAGCTTGAAGGCGGTCTTGCCCGAGATCTGCGTCTGCCCATGCTGGGCCATGACGTCGGCGACCTTCTCGAACTCGTGGCGGCCCTGGGCGAGGGTCTTCGCGAAGCGGCTCTCCTCGGCGGTGAGCTCGGCCACGATGGCGTCGCGCTTCTCCAGCAGGTCGGGGTAGAAGCCTTTGTAGACGCCGATGACGAGGTCGGCCATCTCGGCGGTGAAGCCCGCGGGCAGGCCCAGGTCCATCCCGTAGCGCACGGCGCGGCGGATGAGGCGGCGCAGGACGTAGTTGGCGCCCACGTTGCCGGGCTTCACGCCGCCCTTGGGGTCGCCCAGGATGATGGTGGCCGTGCGCATGTGGTCGGCGATGATGCGCTCGGCGCGGACGCGCTTCTCCTCGGGCAGGTCGTTCGTCGTCAGCGCGCGGATGCGCTCGAGCAGCGGCAGGAAGAGCTCGGACTCATAGACGTCGGTGTAGCCGTTGATCATGCAGATGGTGCGCTCGACGCCCATGCCGGTGTCGACGTTGTGCTGCTTCAGCGGCTCGTAGGTCCCCTCCGCCGTCTTGTTGTACTGCATGAAGACGTCGTTCCAGATCTCCATGTACTTGCCGCAGTGGCAGCCGGGGCCGCAGTCCGGGCCGCACGCGGGCTTGCCGGTGTCCAGGAACATCTCGGTGTCGGGGCCGCAGGGGCCGGTGACGCCCGCCGGGCCCCACCAGTTGTCCTCGCGCCCCTTGGGGAAGATGTGGCTCTCGGGGATGCCCTGGGCCTTCCAGCAGACGATGGCCTCGTCGTCGCGCGGGATGCCGTCCTCGCCCTTGAAGACCGTCACGTAGAGGTCCTCGGGCTTCAGCCCCAGCTTGGTGGTGAGGAACTCGAAGCTCCAGGCGATGGCCTCTTTCTTGAAGTAATCGCCCAGCGACCAGTTGCCCAGCATCTCGAAGAAGGTGAGGTGCGCGCTGTCGCCCACCGCGTCGATGTCGCCGGTGCGCACGCACTTCTGCACGTCGGTCAGGCGGCGGCCCGCCGGGTGCGGCTCGCCCAGCAGGTAGGGCA
>DVOR01000055.1 GCA_018713405.1 Candidatus Spyradenecus faecavium
GCTGAGGAGGAGCGGGGCGCGGGGGGCGAGGAGGTCGGCGGCGAGGGCGCCTTTCTTATAGGTAAGGGCAAACCGTTTGCGGGCCTGGAGCCAGCGCAGGAGCGCGGCGTGGGCGGGGGGGCCGTAGGGCACGACGCGCTCTTTGTCGCCTTTGCCGTGGACGCGGAGGGTGTGGGCGCGGAGGTCGGCGTCGTGCAGGTTCAGGCCGATGAGCTCGGCGCAGCGCAGGCCGCAACCGTAGAGCAGCTCCAGTGCCACGCGGTCGCGGAGGGAGTCGGGGTCGTCGCCGTCGACGGCCTCGATGAGGGCGTTGAGCTCGCCCTCGGGGAGGGTCTTGGGGAGGCGCTTGGGGCGTTTGGCGGGGGGGAGCGCGTCGAGGGGCGAGGCGGGGATGCGGCCTTGGTCGAGGAGCCAGCCGAAGAGGGCACGGATGGCGGCGGTGTGCTGGGCGAGGGTGGCGGGGGCGTAGCCGCGGCCCTCCTGCAGGCGGCGGAGGTGGTCGGCGAGGAGGGGGGCGTCGACCTGCGCCCAGTCGGTGACGCCGCGGCGGCGGAGGTCGTCGAGGAGCGTGCCGAGGGCGTTGGCGTAGGCCTGGCGGGTGGCGGGGGAGAGGCCGCGGGCGTACTGCGCGGCGTCGAGGAAGGCGTCGAGGTCGTGGGCGAACGCGTCAGGCGAGGAGCTCGTCATAGCGGTTGGCCCAGTAGGAGATGATGAGGTCGGCGCCCGCGCGGGTGAGGGCGAGGGCCGATTCGCGCACCAGCTCGCGCAGGTCGCCCCAGCCGGCGCGGGCGGTGGCAATGAGCATGGCGTATTCGCCGCTGACGTTGTAGGCCGCGACGGGGAGGAGGGTGCGGGCCTTGACGGCGGCGATCATGTCGGTGTAGAAGAGGGCGGGCTTGACCATGAGGAGGTCGGCGCCCTCCTGCTCGTCGAGCGCGGATTCCAGCAGGGCGTTGCGCGGGTTCGCGAAGGAGGCTTGGTAGCCCTTGCGGTCGGTGGGGGCGCCGGGGAAGGGCTGCGGCGCGGAGCCCTCGGCGTCGCGGAACGGCCCGTAGCAGGCGGAGGCGAACTTGGTGGAGTAGGCCATGAGCAGCGTCTCGTCGAAGGCGTTTTCGGTGAGGGCGCGGCGGATGGCGGCGATCTGGCCGTCCATCATCGCCGAGGGCGCGACGACGTCGGCGCCGGCGGCGGCATGCGAGAGCGCGACCTTGGCCAGGCACTCGCAGGCCGCGTCGTTGTCGAGCGAGCCGTCGGGGCGCAGGGGGGCGCAGTGCCCGTGGCTGGTGTAGGCGCAGAGGCAGACGTCCGTCATCACGGTGAGCCCGGGGAAGGCGCGCTTCAGGGCCCGGACGGCCTGCTGCACCGCCCCGCGGTCGTCCCACGCCGGCGAGCCGCCGTTGTCCTTCGCGCGGTCGGTCTGCCCGAAGAGGAGCACCGAGCCGACGCCCTGGCGGACGACCGGCTCCACCGCCTCGCACACGCGGTCGACGGACCAGTGGAACTGCCCGGGCATGGAGGCAATCTCCTCCTTCACGCCCGAGCCGGGCACGACGAAAACGGGCCAGCACCACTTCGCGGGGCCGGGGATCTCAAGGTCGAACAACGCGCGGATGCCGGCGGTGCGCCGGACGCGACGGAGACGCAAATCGGGATAGGCATTCATGCGGGTAGTATAGCGCGATTTGCATTCCTTGGGCAAATCCGCTAACATAGGGACAAAGGTTAATAAGATGGCAAAGCAACAACCCAAACTCAAGGTCGCGATGGTCGGCGGAGGGAATGAGTCCTTCATGGGGCGCATTCACCGCGCCGCCATCGAGGCCAGCGGCTGCCTGGAGCTGGTCTGCGGCGCCTTCGGTTCCACGCGGCAACGCTCCTTCGAGACGGGCAAGGCCCTGGGGCTCGACCCCACCCGCGTCTACGGCCTCTACCGCGACATGTTCCGGCGCGAGACCAAGGTCACCGGCGACGACCGCGTCGACCTCGTCACCATCCTCGCCCCGAACAACATGCACTACCCCGTGACGATGGCCGCCTTCGACGCCGGCTTCCCCGTCTTCGCCGAAAAGCCCATGAGCTGCAACATGGACGAGGCCCAAAACCTCAAGCGCCGCACCCTCATGAGCCCCCAGCTCTACGCCTCGGCCTACGTCTTCCCCTTCTACCCCGCCCTCCAGGCCCTCCGCGCGGCCGTCCTCGACGGCGCCATCGGCAACCTCCGCCGCCTCGACCTCCGCTACTACCACGGCTGGATGGGCGTCCGCCTCGAGACCGCCGGCAACCGCTCCGCAGGCTGGCGCGTCGACCCCCGCCGCTGCGGCGCCGCCGGCGCCGTCGTCGACCTCGCCGGCTCCTGCGCCTACCTCGCCGAATGGGCCACCGGCCGCGAGATCGCCGCCCTCTGCGCCGCCGGCCGCCCCGCCGTCGCCGGCCGCTTCCTCGACGACGACGCCACCATCCTCCTGCGCATGGACAACGGCGCCCTCGGCCTCATCGCCGTCAGCCAAATCGCCCTCGGCGAAGCCGACGGCGTCCAGCTCCACCTCTACGGCGACAAAGCCTCCGCCCACTGGAGCCAAGCCGCCGCCAACGCCTGGACCCTCGTCACCCCCGACGGCAAACGCGAGACCCAGACC
>DVOR01000056.1 GCA_018713405.1 Candidatus Spyradenecus faecavium
GGGCGGCCCCGCGCACGAGGTGGGCCTCTTCCTCGGCTATCCGCCCAAAGATGTCTGCGGTTTCTGCCACGCCGCACCCGAGGTCACGCAGCCGGGTGACCGTTGGCGTGTCTTCGGTGCGGAGGGCCACAGCCGCAGACTCATGCGCCGTCACCGCCGCCTGGAACTCTGGGCCGCCGGGGTTTGCCTGACCCACGCCACCCCGACAGAGCGCTTTCGGCGCATCGCCGCCCTCTCGATTTCTCGCAACAACACACGGAAAGGAGCCTGAACATGGCCAACATCCACATCCTCTATGGCAGCTCCACCGGTGCCACCGAAGCTGCCGCCCAGCAGCTCGCCGCCCTTCTCGGCGCAGAGGCCAAACCCATCGCCGCGGCTTCACCCGAGGACTTCGAGGCCGACCTCCTGATCCTCGGCAGCTCCACCTGGGGCTACGGCGAACTGCAGGACGACTGGGCCGCCGGCATCGCCCTGCTCGATGCCGCCGACCTCTCCGGCCGCAAGGTCGCCGTCTTCGGCACCGGCGACTCCGTCGGCTTCGCGGACACCTTCGCCAACGCGCTCGGCATCCTGGCGGACAAGGCCGTGGAGCGCGGCGCCACGCTGGTCGGCCAGGTGCCCGCCGTCGGCTACGCCGCCGTTGAATCCCTCGCCGTCCGCGACGGGAACTTCGTGGGCCTCGCCCTCGACGACACCAACGAGGCCGAGCAAACCCCCGACCGCATCGCGGCCTGGGCCAAGGAGCTCCAAGCCGCGATCTGAACGAAACCCCTTTCTCTCCTTGCGCGGGTCCGGTCTCTCTCCCCGGCCCCGCGCGTTTTTTCCCCGGGAGGCGTTGCGTCAGGGGAGGGCGAGGAGGCGGGCGGCGTTGGCGCCGAAGAGGGCGTCTTGGCGGTCTTGGGGGAGGCCCCAGGAGGCGATGCGGGCGGCGTGCTCGGCGGGGGAGGCCCAGGGCCAGTCGCTGCCGAAGTAGAGGTGCTCGAGGGGATGCTCGAGGGCGAAGCGTTGGATGATGGGCTCGACGCCGGTGGCGGGCTGGAAGGCAAGGTCGACGCCCACGGGGCGGCCGAGGAGGAGGTCGAGGGTCTCGGGGTGGCGCCAGGCGGCGCAGTGGGCGCAGATCAGGCGCAGGCCGGGGACGCGGTCGAGGACGTTGACGACGCGGCGCGGGCCGGCGAAGTCGTCTTCGCCGGCGGTGACGTCGTGGCCGGTGTGGCAGAGGACGGGGAGGCCGGCGTCGCGGATGAGGGCGAGGAGGCGGATCGTCGCGGGGTCGTCGAGAGGGATGTTCTGGGAGTAGGGGTGGAGCTTGACCATGCGGGCGCCGAGGGCGACCAGGGTCTTGAGGTGGGCGGCGGCGTCGGGGTCGTGCGGGTGGAGGGAGACGCAGGGGATGACGCGGCGCGCGGCTTCCTCGCCCATCGCGCCGGAGCGGAGGGCGGTGAGGAAGCGGGCCATGTAGGCGTGGTGCTCGGGGCGGGTGGCGATGTTGCAGACGGCGACGCGGTCGAAGCCGGCGGCGGCCTCGGCGCGGAGGAGGTCGGGGAGGGTACCGTCGCCGTGGGGCGCGAAGCCGGGGCAGGCGCGGTGGGCCAGGGTGAGGAGGGTGGCGATGACCTTGGGGGCGGTGTGGGCCGAGAAGGCGTGGGCGTGGAGGTCGATGCGGGTCATGGCTTGAGGCGGAAGGCGCAGTCGTGGATGGGGTCGCCCTTGGAGAGGAAGAGGCGCTCGAAGTCGGTCTGCTCGTCCTCGGGACGGATCAGCGCGGGGATGGGCTCGAAGCGCGGGTCGGCGGCCAGCCAGTCGCGGACCTCGCGGAAGTAGTCCTCGTGGTCGGTGGACATATAGAAGGCGCCGCCGGGGACGAGGATGCGGGCGAGGACGTCGCACATCTCTTGACGGAAGAATCGGTTCTTGTGGTGGCGGCGCTTGGGCCAAGGGTCCGGGAAGAAGAGGTAGAGCGCCTGGCAGCAGGCGTCGGGGAGGAGTTCGCGGACGAAGCGGCCGGCCTCGACGCGGACGAAGGTGAGGTTGTGGAGGGCGCCCTGCTGGGCCTTCTTGGAGCAGCGGCGGAGGCGCTCCATCATGCGCTCGACGGCGAGGAAGCGGACCTCGGGGCGTTTGGCGGCGTTGGCGGCGATGAAGCGGCCGCTGCCGCAGCCGATTTCGATTTCGAGGGGGGTGCCTTCGGGGACGAGGTCGCGGAGGGGGAAGACGCGGTCTTCTTCCTTGAGTTCGAGGACGTTGGGGAGGATCTCGGTCATGTCAGAGGAGTGTTGCGAAGGGGTCGCCGATGGCGGCGAGCCGGGATTTGAGTGTGGCGCGTTGGGCGGCCAGAAGGTCGGGGCGTTCGGCGGCGAGGTTGCGGGTCTCGTGCGGGTCGGCGGCGAGGTCCCAGAGGGCGGCGCCGAGGGCGTGGGCCTTGGCGTCGTAGACGAAGACGGCCTTGGTCGCGGCGCCGCGCAGGCCGCGTTTGCCGGAAGGGACCCCGCGCGTCGGCGCGTCCGGGGCGAGGGGGACGGGCAGGGTGGGGAAGGCGTCGGCCACCGCGCCGCCGGCGAGGTGGAGGTAAAGGCGGGGCTCGGTGAGGTCGGCGGGGGCCCGGCCGAGCAGGTAGGGCGCGAGGTCGCGCCCCACCATGTGCGCGGGGATGGGGCGGCCGAGGAGGCCGAGCAGGGTGGGGGCGAGGTCGAAGGCGTCCACCAGGCCGGGGTCGCGGCCGGGGGCGATGCGCCCGGGCCAGCGGATCAGGCAGGGGATGCGCATCGACTCCTCGAAGGGGTTGTTCTTGGCGGCCAGGCCGTGCGCGCCCAGGCAGCAGCCGTGGTCGGAGCAGAAGAGGACGACGGTGTCCTTGGCGTGGCCGGTCTCCTCGAGCGCGTCCAGGATGCGGCCGAACTGCTCGTCCACGCCCTCGACGGCGGCGAGGTAGAGGCCGATGTTCTCGCGGAAGTGGTCGCCCATCGGGGTGCCCGCGGGCGGGTAATCGCCTGTTGCGAGGGTGGTCGGGTCCAGCCCGGCGTAGCGGCGTTTGTAGCGGTCGGGGACGAGCGCGTAGCCGGTGTGCGGCGGGTTCATGGAGACGACGAGGGCGAAGGGGCCCTTGGCCTCGCGCAGGAAGGCGACGGCGCGGTCGGCCTCGTGCTCGGGGCCCCAGGCGTCGACGTAGCGGAAGCCGTCGCGGTCGGCGTCGGTGTCCCAGTACATCGGGCGCAGGTGGTTGTCGTAGGTGCCGTAGGCATGCCAGCGGTTGAAACCGTGGCGGCGCGCGGGCGGGCACCATTCGTTCCACTTTTGGGTGCCGCGGTTGTTGGCGGTGGGGACCCAAGGTCGGTGCGGCGCGTCAAGGTGCCACTTGCCGATGTAGCAGAGGTCGTAGCCCGCCTGCGCCAAGACGTCCGACCAGCACGTCAGGTCGGCGCGGAGCTCCGGGCCGCGGCGGCGCTCGGTGGAGACGCAGTTGCCCGTCACGCCGCTCACCCAGGGGAGCGCGCCGGAGAGGAGGATGGCGCGGAAGGGGCTGCAGACGGGGTAGTTGCTGACGGCCTGGGTGAAGGCGCGGGCCTCGGCGGCGAAGGCGTCCAGGCGCGGGGTGCGCACCCGGTCCGCGCCCATGAAGCCCATCGCCTGCGCCCGCATCTGGTCGGGGAAGACGACCACCAGGTTGGGGCGGTCGGCGGGTTGCTCGGCGCGCAGGCCCGCCGCGCAGAGCGCCATCCCGCACCCTGCCAGGAAGTTGCGCCGCGAGAGGGTCGCGCCCATGGTGACGTGACGGGGGTGGCGGCCGGGCCGCCGGTCACGGACGGTCGCCGATGTAGGGCGTGTCGTCCTCGAAGGGGTCGCCCGAGGCGCCGCCCGCGAGGGCGGCCTGGTTGGCGATGAGGAGGTCGATGAAGGCCTCGGCCTGGGTCGGGGTCAGGGTGACGGTGAGGGTGGCGGCGTTGCCTTTGGCCTCGCAGACGGCGCCGTCGATGAGGGCGGCGAAGAGGTCGGCGTAGGGGGTGCCGTAGAGCTTCGGGACGATCATCTGGCGGGCCAGCACCTTGAACATGGTGAGCTGGTCGCGCACGAGGGCGGCGTCTGTGGGGGAGTCCGTGGCGGCCTCGATTGTGAGTTGCTGGGCGCCGTCGGGGCGGTAGCAGGCGGTGACGGTGAGGGTGCGGACCTGGAGGAGCAGGGGCGCCTTGAGGCGGAGCTGCTGGAGGCCCTCCGGGGTCGAGACGTAGCGCTTGGCCAGGCCGGCGACGTCACGGACGACGATGCGGAACCAAGGGCCCTTGGCGGCGGGCGCGCGGAAGGCCTCGGCCAGCGGCGAGCCTGCGGCGGGGACGACCGTGTTGTCGACGGCGCGGTCGGCGGTCGCGCGGGCGTCGCAGACGGCGAACGCGGCGCCCTGCGCGATGGTGCGCCAGGCGATGAGCGGCATCCCTTCGGCCTCGGTGGGGTCGGTGAGGACGAGCGTCGACCACGCGCCGTCCCGCTTGAGCACGGCCTGGCCGTTGAGCTTGTCCTTGATCGCCAGCTCACAGAGGGCGTCGCCGGCGGCCTGGTCCACCTTGGGGTGCTCGATGAAGTAGTAGACCCCCAGCTCCTTCGGCCAGATGTCTTGGGTGAAGGACGAGAAGGCTTCGGCGGACTGCGGCAACGTCACGGCGAAGACCACGGCGCGGAAGTCGGGCACCTCACCCTCCGGGGTCATGCCGAAGGCGGCCTTGAGGAGCGGCTGGTAGGCCTCCGGGACGGCGCCGCCGGAATCCTTGACGGCGGCCATCCACTTCTTTTGGGGCGCGTCCCAGGCCTGCTGGTTGGGCACCTCCTGGTTCAGGCGGTCTGCGACGAGAAGGATTTCCGTGCCGGGGATGGCCCAGGCGGGGTTCGGCGCGGCGAGGGCGAGGGGGGCGGCGAGGGCGCTGAGCGCAAAGAGGGCAAGCGTGCGTTTCATCGGTCGTTCCTTTCTTATGGATGGGTGTGTGGGCGGGCGTCTCACTTGTCCTCGAGGTCGATCCCTTCCAGGATGGCGCGGGCCTCTTCCTCGGTCATGGGCTCGGCGTCCGGGTCGTCGAGGGGCTCGATCTCCATGGCGGGCATGACGTGGCGCTCGGCCTCCTGCTTTTCCTCGATGGCCTTCCACTCCTTCCAGAGGTCGCAGTACTGCGCCGGCGAGAGGGAGAGGCGCATCGTGGCGACGTCGCCGGCGCTGTCGCACTGCATGCCCATGAGCCAACGCGCGCTCTGCGAGTCCGGCGTGCCGAAGACATTGGGGATAATCATCCCGCCCAACAACATCTTGTAGGCGATGAAGGTGTCCCGCACCGTCCCGGCCGCGAGGTCGCTCTTCGCCCGCGCGCCGAGCTCGAAGGCCAGGGAGGAATCCTTGACGATGTCGATGCGGAGCCAGTGGTCCCGGACCTCCCAGAGCCAGCCCACGGCCATCTGCGCCTGTTGGACGATTTCCGGGTCCCTGAGATAGCGGTCCAGCAGGCTCTTGACGTCGCGCACCAGCAGACCGTAGGTGGCGCGCGGGGACGGCTTGAAGAGGCGCGCCACGGAGGCGTCGTCCGCGGCCGAGGGGGCCTTCCCGGCGAAGAGGGCCTCGGCCTTCGCGAAGTCGTCCCCCGCCACCAGCATCACGCCGCCCGGCATGGGCTTCCAGCCGCCGAGGATCTCCGGCGCGGCGGGGATCGCCTCCTTGCCCTTCGCCGTCACGCGCAACACCTGCCACTCGCCCTGCTGCGCGCGCGCCACGTTGCCCCGGCGGACCGCCAGCTCGTCGACGGCGGCGTTGGCGGCCTCGAGGTCGAAGGCGGGGTTCTCGATGAAGCCGTACGCCTTGCCGGCCCAGAAGACGGCATCGACCGAATCCTGCGTCTCCGCGGGCGGCTCGTCCGGCAGGCTGAACGACAGGGTGAGGGACTGCGCGGGATGGACACCCAACGCGTCGGGCTTGCCCAGGAAGGCATCCTGGATACGCGCGAAGTCGCCGTCGTCCACGTCGACGACTTCGTCCACGGGGAGGTCCTGCCCCACGAGGAGGAAGGGTCCCTCCGTCACGCCGGCCGCGGTGAGGGCGTCGCGCCACACGCGCACCGTCTCGTGCTCCAGGTCGGGCTGTCCCTGCACCACGAAGACAAAATCGGCCTCCGCCGGCACCCACTTCGGCGAGGGCGCCGCAATCGCGCACGCGGCCATCGCCACGCACGCCCAAACCGTCACTGTCTGTTTCTTCATCGTTTCGCTCCTTGTTCAAGGATTCATTGCGTAGCAGTTTACCACATCTCCCCGAGCGGCGCACGCGCTTGGGCAAGGGCGGCGGGGGCGCCGACGGGCGTCAGAGGCCGAGGCGGCGGCGCAGGGCCTCGAGGGTCGGGGCGAGGTTGACCTTGCGGCGGGCCTCGCCGAGGGCGCCGTCGAAGCGGTGGGCGTAACCCTCGTCGCAGAGGTTCTCGACGAAGCGGGCGAACTTGCCGGTGGCCACGGTGAGGTTGTCGAGGACCTCGACGGCGGCGTGGCCGACGGCGACGGCCTCGCTGAGCATCCCCGTGGACTCGGCGGTCACGAAGAGGCGCTCGCACTCGGTGACGAAGGCGGGGATGGGGTTGAAGCGCTCCTTGGAGAAGAGCAGCTTGTAGTCGAAGGGGAAGGAGTCGACGACGGCCTCGGCCTCGGGCGAGGTGCGGCGGGAGGTGGTGATCCAGCGCTCGCACCCCTCGGTGGCGGCGAAGACGGCCTCGAGTTGGGTGCGGAGCCACTCCGGCGCCACGTCGGCCACGGGGTTCTTGCCGCCGATGATGACGCCGACGGCGCGGTCGCGCCGGGGCACGTGGCGCTCGTAGAAGGCGGCGGTTTGGGCGGCGTAGAAGTCCGGGCGCGCGGGGGTGAGGTTGGTGGGGATGGGGAAGAGGTTAGGGCGCTCGGGCGGGTTGTCGAAGACGGGCGCGAGGATGGCGTCGAAGCCGCCGAGGCGGTAGCCGCCGGGCGTGAGGATGGCGACGCAGGGGACGCCGAGCGCGCGCTTGAGGAGCTTGAGCGAATAGAAGGTGTTCGAGCCCGCGCCGATCAGGAGGTCCGGGCGGCGCGTCGCGGCGGCCTCGCGCGCGGCGGGGAGGACGCCAGCGAGGTCGGGCCGCACCCCCACGCGGTCGCAGAGGTAGGAGAGGGCCTTGCGGCCCTTGGAGGGGTAGGAGCAGGGCAGGAGGGCAAAAGAACATCCAAGGCCCTCCGCGAGGGCCTTGGATTGGTTTTCATGCCCCGGCTTGCCGTCGGTGAGGATCAGCGCGTGGGACATGGCGGGTCTCAGTCGGTGAAGCGGCCCATGGCGGCGAACTTGGCGTAGCGTTGCTCGACAAGCTTGTCGACGGGGATCTTCTTGAGCTCACGGATGGCCTTGAGGATGGCCTGCTTGACGTCCTCGATGGTCTTGGCGGGGTCGTTCTGCGCGCCGCCCTTGGGCTCGGGGATGATCTCGTCGATGAGGCCGAGCTTCTTGAGCCAGTCGGAGGTGAGCTTGAGGGCCTCGGCGGCCTGGGGCGCCATGTGGCCGTCGCGCCAGAGGATGGAGGCGCAGCCCTCGGGGCTGATGACGGAGTAGATGGCGTGCTCGAGCATGAGGATGCGGTCGCCCACGGCGATGCCGAGCGCGCCGCCGGAACCGCCCTCGCCGGTGACGACGACGACGATGGGCGTCTTGAGGACGGACATGTCGGCGAGGTTCTTGGCGATGGCCTCGGCCTGGCCGCGCGCCTCGGCGTCAAGGCCCGGGAAGGCGCCCGAGGTGTCCACCAGCGTGACGACGGGCAGGTGGAACTTCTCGGCCAGGCGCATGATGCGCATGGCCTTGCGGTAGCCGTCTGGATTGGCCATGCCGAAGCGGTAGGCGATCTTCTCCTCGGTGGTGCGGCCCTTGCGGTGGCCCACGAGGACGACGCGCTCGCCGCCGATGTTGACCAGGCCGGCGAACATGGCGGGGTCGTCGGCCACCAGGCGGTCGCCGTGCAGCTCGTTCGCCTGCGGGTCCCAGGCGGCGAGGTAGTCGATCAGCAGGGGGCGGTCGGGGTGGCGGGCGATCTGGACGGTGTCCCAGGTGGTGTGGGCGGGGGCCGGCTTGGCCTTGGCCGCGGGCTTCGTGGCGGGGGCCTTGGCGGCGGGTTTCTTGGCCGCGGGCTTCGTGGCGGGCTTCTTCGCGGGAGCCTTCTTGGCAACGGGTTTCTTGGTGGTGGCCATGGTTCGTCTCCTCCTTACTTAGCGGCCGTCAGGAAGCGGATCGTCTTGGCGAGGTAGGCCTTGAGGTCCTTGCGCGCGACGATCTTGTCCAGGAAGCCATGCTCCAGCAGGTACTCGGAGGTCTGGAACTCCGGCGGGAGCTTCTGCTTGATGGTCGTCTCGATGACGCGGCGGCCGGCGAAGCCGATGAGGGTCTTGGGCTCGGCGATGTTGAGGTCGCCCACCATCGCGAAGGAGGCGGAGACGCCGCCGGTGGTGGGGTCGGTCATGACGGAGATGTAGAGGAGGCCCTCGTCGCGCAGGCGCTGGATGGCGGCGCAGGTCTTGGCCATCTGCATGAGCGAGACCAGGCCCTCCTGCATGCGCGCGCCGCCGCTGGCCGTGCAGAGGACGAGCGGGCACTTGAGCTTGCGCGCCGTCTCGGCGGCCTGGAGGATGCGCTCGCCCGTGCCGGAGCCCAGCGAGCCGCCCATGAAGCGGAAGTCCATCGCGCCCAGCACCACGGGGATCTTGTCCAGCTTCGCCGTGCCCACGACGATCGACTCGCCGATGCCTGTCTTCTCGCGGGTGGCGGCCACCTTCTGCGCGTAGGCCTCCTTCGCGTCATGGAAGGAAAGCGGGTCGTGCGCGATGACCTCGGCGGCGATTTCCTTGAAGGAGCCCTTGTCGGCCAAGAGGGCGATGCGCTCGCGCGCCGACAGGCGGCCATGCGCGCCGCAGACGGGGCACACCTTCAGGTTCGCGACATACTCGTCCTTCGGCGTGTAGGCGCCGCACTTCTTGCAGACGTTCCAGAGCGCCTCGGTGGGCACGCGCAGGGGCGCCTCCGGCGCCTTCGTAAACCAAGCCATAAAGAGACTCCTTTATCCTTGTTGAAGATTAACCGTAGTCTAGCACAAATCCACGCCTCTTGCACAGGGGCGCTCACGCGCCCCGGAGAACAGAAAACAGAGCGTGCAGGCCCACAGGGCCAAACCTTCCACGTCCACAGAAAACAGAGCGCCCTGCGGGGCGACGGATAGGTTGGGTGTCAGGCGGTATCAGCCGCCATCCTAGTCGTCCTATATGTCCTATCGCGTCGTCTTCGCGAAACCTTCCCCAGACAATCGGTTGCACGCCTTCCCCTGATTGGATATACTCTTCTCGTCTATTGGAGGTTCGCATGAAAAGAACGCCTTTGCTTGCCTGGGTTTCTCTTTGCCTCGGAGGTCTCGTCTGTGCCACAACAGCTTTTGCCGTGACGGATGTCGAAAGATTCCGTAAGGGTGCAGAACTAGGAGACGCGCCTTCCCAATACGAACTCGGCATGTGTTATCTCAAGGGTGAAGACGTAGAGCAATCCTGCACAGAGGCTGTAAACTGGTTTCGAAAGGCCGCAGAGCAAGGAGATGCCAAGGCACAAAACGCGCTCGGCGTGTGCTATGGCAATGGCCAAGGTGTGAGCCAGTCTTACACGGAGTCCGTCAAGTGGTTCCGCAAGGCTGCCGAACAAAGATACGCCAAAGCACAGTTTAACCTCGGTGTGATCTATGCCAAGGGTCAAGGTGTAAAGCAGTCCTACACGGAGTCCGCCGAGTGGTTTCGCAAGGCCGCCGAACAAGGATACGCCCAAGCGCAATTCAACCTCGGCAACTTCTATTATAGTGGCCTAGGTGTGGAGCCATCCTACACGGAAGCCGTCAAGTGGTTCCGCAAGGCTGCCGACCAAGAATTGGTCCAGGCGCAAGTCAACCTCGCGCTGTGCTATCGTGACGGCCAAGGCGTGGAGCAATCCTACACGGAGGCCGCCAAGTGGTACCGTAAGGCGGCGGAGCAAGGAGATGCCGATGCGCAATACCGTCTCGGCCTGTGTTATGTTTTAGGCAAAGGCGTGGAGCAATCCGACGCGATGGCAAGATTTTGGTTGCGGCAAGCCGCAATGAAAGGATATGTCAAAGCGGCAGAACTATTGGAGTCGCTAGAGTAGCACCCTTGCGTTTTGGGGTATAGTCTGCCTGATGCGAGGGGGACATTCTCCGTTTTTTGGGGCGGCCGCAGGAGGGCGATTGCAAATAAGTGCTGATGGATTTCTGAAACCCTTAGGGTTTGGGGGCGAAACCCTTAGGGTTTGGGGGCGAACCCCTTAGGGTTTCGAGGGGGAACCCTTAGGGTTTGGGGGAGGGGGCGCGGAGGGTTTCGGAGGCGGCGCGGGCGTCGGCGAGGAGGGCGGCCTCGTCGGCGACGAGGAGGCGGCGGCCTTCGAGGAGGAGGCGGCCGGCGCAGGCGACGGTGTCGACGCAGGCGGAGTCGGCGGCGTAGACGAAGTTGGCGTCGGGGTCGCCGCCGCCGGCGAAGGCGGGGGTGTCGAGGTCCACGAGGATGAAGTCGGCATCGGCGCCGGGTGCGATGCGGCCGGCGTTGGGGAAGCCGAGGGCCTCGGCGGCGGTCTCGGTGACGGCGCGGTCGAGGTCGGCGAAGCGGAGGGCGTCGGGGGTGCCGGCGCCGAGCTTGGCGGAGAGGGCGGCGGCCTTGGCCTCGGCGATCATGGAGAGGCCGTTGTTGGAGGCCGCGCCGTCGGTGCCGACGGTGATGCGGACGCCCGCGGCGGCGGCTTTGGCCCAGGGGAAGACGCCGCTGGCGAGCTTTTGGTTGGACTGCGGGCAGTGGGCCACGAAGCAACCGCGGTCGGCGATGAGGGCGAGGTCGGCCTCGGTGGCGTGGCAGCAGTGGGCGAGGACGGCGCCGGGGCGGAGGATGCCGCAGGCGTCGAGGTAGGCGATGGGGGAGTCGAAGCCGAAGCGTTCCTTGGCGATGGCGGTCTCGGCGAGGGTCTCGGCGGCGTGGATGTGCAGCGGCAGGCCGAGGGCGTCGGCCTGGGCGGCGACGCGGCGGAGGAGATCGGGGGTGGTGGTGTAGAGGGCGTGGGGGGCGAGGGAGAGGCCGACCGTGGGGGGCAGGGCGTCGCGGAGGGCGAGGGCGGCGTCGTTCTCGATGTGGTCGCTGACCTGGTCCATGAACATCAGGCCGACGCGGGCGCGGACACCCATCTCCACGGCGGCGCGGATGACGGCGGGCTGGTGGAAGTACATGTCGTTGAAGGCGACGCAGCCGCTGCGGAGGCCCTCGAGGATGGCCAGGCGCGTGCCGGCGTGGACGGCGTCGGGGGTGAGGCGGGCCTCGCGGGGCCAGATCTCGCGGGTGAGCCAGTCCATGAGGGCGCAGTCGTCGTCGATGCCGCGCAGGAGGGTCATGGCCTGGTGGGTGTGGGTGTTGTAGAAGGGGGGGCGCAGGAGGAAGCGTGAGCAGTCGCGGCGGGCGTGGGCCTCGGCGTGGGCCAGGGCGCCCGCGGGCTCGACGGCGGCGAAGACGGCGCCGCGGACGGCGATGTCGACGCGGCGGCCCCGGAGAAGGGCGTTGGAGAGGATCAGGTCGAACATGGAGGGGGGCTCCTTACTGCGCGTCCTCGAAGGCGGTCAGCTCGTCGAGGAGGGGCTGGGGGAGGGCGGCGAGGATGTCGGTCTCGTCGGCCGGGGCGATGGGGTGGAGGCCCGGCGCGGGGGCGGCGTGGGCGAGGCGGAGGGCGGCGAGGTTGTGGAGGGCCATCGTGGGGTCGATGTAGCGCATCCGGGTGGGGTCGGGGAGGGCGAAGTTGAGGGGTGCCTTGGCGTTGAGGACGCGGTCGGCGGGGACGCCCGGGCCGAACTCGTCCTCCACGCCCATGTTGGCGAGGACGGCGTGGCCGGCGAGGAGGTCGGCGGCGTAGGGCGCGGCGGCGTCCTTGCGGCCGGTGGCGGTGACGACGAGGTCGGCGCGGCGCAGGAACGCGGGCGGGTCCTCGGCGAGCGCGGCGCCGCGCGGCGGATCCGGGCGCGCGGGGTCGACGACGAAGCAGCGCGCACCCTCCCGGGCCAGGCGGAAGAGGATGCCGCGGCCGACCTTGCCGCACCCGAAGACGACGGCGAGCCGTCCGCGCAGGTCGCCCACGCCGAAGCGGCGCAGGCCACGGATGAGGCCGTCGCCGGTGCCGAGGGCCGTCTCGAAGGTCTTCACCCGGCCGGCGTCCACGTCCAGGACGGGGCAGGGCAGGGCCAGCGCGCGGTAGCGGAGGGCGCCGGATCGGGTCAGCTCGGCGCGGCCCAGGCGGGCGGGGACGTCGGCGAAGGCTGCGGCGCAGTCGAGGACGACGTCGAAGCCCCGGGCGAGGCGCGCGGCGTCGGGGACGCGCAGGCCCAGGGCCGGGGCCAGGTCGGCGGCCTGGGGGTCGAAGGGCATGGCGCGGCCGTAGCCGACCCAGACCTCGGCGCCGGCGGCTTGGAGGGCGAGGTGCTTGACGAGGGTGTTGCGGAAGAGGGGCGTGGCGTCGAGGACGGTCAGGCCCGCGAGGGGGCGGGCCCGCGCCCAGTCGGTGCGCTGGCGGGTGAGCGCGGGGCAATCGGCGGGCGGATAGTCCCGCGCGAGCGCCGCCTCGGCCTCTTGCCGCGAGGGGGTCATTTCTTGCGGCGGTTGAAGAGGTCGCGGGCGCCGTCGAGGATGCCGCCGGCGGCCTCGGAGACGGAATCGACGCCCTTGCCGAGCGCGTCGCCCGCGCCGTCGAGGGCGTCGCCGGCGTTGCCGAGGGCCTCACCCGCGGCACCGAGGGCGGCCTTGGTGGAGTCGATGGCGGCGCCGAGCGCCTTGCCGGCGGCGGCGACGGCGGCGTTCGCGGTGGCGATGGTCTTGCGGATGGGGCCGACGACGGCGTCGATGCGGTCGCGCACCTCCTGGGTGCCGAGGTTCTCGAGGGCGAGGTCGGGGATGGGGCAGGGGACGGTGGTCGGGACGGCGCCGGCGATGACCCAGCGGACGGTCACGGCGTTGTCCGCGAAGTCCGCCAGCAGGACGCGGACGTCGCGCTCGGGCGCGTCGGCCTTGGCCGTGGCTTCGGCGGGCGCGGGCTCAGGCGCCGGCGCAGGGGCGGGGGCGGGCTCGGCCTGGACCGGGGCGGCGTCGCCGTCGGACTCCTCGGCGGCGGGCGGGACGAGCTGGGTGACGAGGGCGGAGACGTTGTCGGTGCCCTGGTCGAGGGCGTAGAGGGCGTGGAGGCCGTGGACGCGGATCAGCTCGATGACGAGCTCGTCTTCGAGCAGGGTACCCATGTCGACCTTGAGCTCCACCAGGCGGAGGTCGAGGAGGGGCGTCTTGGCGTAGTAGTCGCCGCTGGCCTGACTGAAGATGAAAGTGTCGGGGTTGGCCACGCGGAGGGCGTCGAGGCGGACGTAGCCGGACAGGGGGGCGACGCGGAAGGCCTCGAGGCTGACGAGCGGGGAGTCGGAGCCGACGCGCGGGGAGCCGAGGGTGTCGAGGCGCAGGCCCGCGACGTGGATGTCGTCGTCCAGGGGCTTGACGACGCATTCGCGGATGGCGAGCTCGTAGCCGACGGAGCGGGCGATGGGCGGGGCCAGGCGGAGAATGATCGGGCCCAGCACGCCGCAGAGCGCCAGCACGAGCACCAGGATCGCCAGGAAGAGGACCCAGAAGAGGAGGCACGCCACGACGAAGACCACCCAGCGCAGGAGGCGCACGGGAAGGCTGGCGTAGACGGAGGCCACGGCGGTGCGGAAGCCGGCGGGCAGGCGGCGCCACGGGTACTTCACCCAGCCGAAGCACCAGCGCAGGCCGTAGCCGAACCAACGCGGCGGGAGGGAGAGGGCGTAGACGATGCAGCAGAGGATGCGCCAGAGCAGTCGGAGGAATTTCATGGCAGGCCTTTGGGTTGGCACGCTCAGAGCGTGGTGACGAGGAGTTTGGTGGGGGCGAAGGGGTGGAGGAAGACGGTCTGCCGCGCGGGGATGAGCACGGAGTCGCCGGGGAGGAGGGTCAGGGGGTGCGGGCCGTCGTGCTCGAGGGTCGTCTTGCCCTCCGCGCAGAAGAGGACCATCAGGCTCTGCTCGGTGGTGTGGAGGGTGCGGCCGTGGGTGAGGGAGAGGGTGGCGAAGGAGAAGTCCGGCGTGGAGAGGCGGGGGCAGAGGTCGCGCTTGGCGGCGGGCTGGGGCAGGCAGGTGGCGCGGAGCCCGGGGTGGATGGCGACGCGGGCGGCCTCGGGCTGCGTGGGGCGGCCTCGGCCCCAGTCGTGGACGCGCAGGGTGGTGTCGCTGGGCTGCTGCACCTCGTAGAGGAGGTTGCCGGGGCCGATGCAGTGGACGAGGCCGGCGGGGACGTCGAAGACGTCGCCGGTGTGGGTGCGGTGGGCGACGAGGTCCGGCTCGGCGAGGTTGGCGAGGTCGGCGTCGGGGCGGAGGCCGGCCCAGAGCGTGGCGTTGGGCGCGGCGTCGAGGAGGTACCACATCTCGTGCTTCGGCTCGCCGCCGAGCGAGGCCGCGGCCTTGGCGTCGGGATGGACCTGGACGGAGAGGCGGCTGTGGACGTCGAGGATCTTGACGAGGAGCGGGAAGCGCTCGGGGTCGGGGGCCTTGGCGCCGACGAGGTCCCGCCCGAAGGTCTGGGTGAGATGGCCGAGGCCGACGCCCTCGAAGGGGCCGTTCGCGACGACGCTTTCGTGGCCCGGCAGGCCGCAGAGCTCCCAGCTCTCGGCGCAGGGGCGCGGCGTGTTGGCGCGGTTGTAGCGCGTGGCGATGAGGTCGCCGCCCCAGAGATAGTCGCGGTACTGGGGGCGGAACATGAGCGGATAGAGGGAGTGCGTCTTCATGGTGCAGCGAAGCGGGCCACGGTCTCCTCGGCCCGGCGGAGGATGGCGTCGAAGGGGGCGGGGCCGGCGGCCAGGCCCTCCTCGATGACGGCCGCGATGCGGTCGGCGGTGATGCGGCCGGCGAGGAAGGCGCGCACGGCGACCTCGTTGGCCAGGGTCAGGATGGGGTGCGTCCACGTGCCGCGCGGCAGGGCCTCGAAGACCAGCCGCAGGCAGGGGAAACGCGACAAATCGGGCTCCAGGAACTCCAGCCCCTGCATCTGCGCCAGGGAGAGGGGCTCGACGGGCGCGGCGCCGGCGCGGTCCGGCCAGGTGAGGGCATACTGGATGGGCAGGGCCATGTCCGCCACGCCCAGCTGCGCCAGGAGCGCACCGTCGCGGAAGCGGACGAGGGAGTGGACGATGCTCTGCGGGTGGACCCACACGCGGAGCTGGTCGGGGCGGAGGCTGAAGAGGTGGAGCGCCTCGATGAGCTCGAGGCCCTTGTTCATCATGGTGGCGGAGTCGACGGTCACCTTCGGGCCCATGCGCCAGCGGGGGTGGTTGAGCGCCTCGGCGACGGTGACGCGCCGCCAATCCAGGTCTTTGCGGCGGAGGAAGGGGCCGCCGCTGGCGGTGAGGATGGCCTCGGCCACGCGGGCCTCCGCCGCCGGCTCGCCGGGGGCGCGGACGCAGGCGGGGCGGTAGGCCTCGCCCTGGAGCGCCTGGAAGAGGGCGGAGTGCTCGGAGTCGAGGGGGAGGATGCGCACGCCTTTGTCGGCGCGGCGGCGCATGACCTCCTCGCCGGCCATGACGAGCACCTCCTTGGTGGCGAGGGCCACGTCGTGGCCGGCGTCGATGGCCGCGAGGGTGGGGGCGTAGCCCGCCATGCCGGCGATGGCCATCACCACGAGGTCGGCCTCGGGGAGGGCGGCCAGGTCGCAGAGGGCCCGCTCGCCGTGGGGGATGCCCGCGCCGTTGGGTGCGGCGAGGGCCAGTCGGCGGACGCCGAAGCGGTCGGCCAACGCCCGCAGGCCCTCGGCGTCGCGGCCGGCGGCCAGGCCGACGACCTCGAAGCGGTCCGGGTGCGCGGCGACCACACGGAGCGTGCTCGCCCCGATGGAACCCGTCGCGCCAAGGATGACCAGCCGCCTGCGCATGCCGCCTCAGCCGAGGATGAGCCCGCCGAGGGCGACCATGAAGATGAAGGCCGCCGGCACGAAGATGAGGCTGTCGAAGGTGTCGAAGAAGCCGCCCATCGCGGGGAAGAGGGCGGAGGAATCCTTCACGCCGCACTGCCGCTTGAAGAGCGACTCCAGCAGGTCGCCGCAGATGCCCACCGTCACCAGGACGATGACCGTCAGGAGCGCCCAAAGCACCTTCGGGAGCGTGTCCGTCAGCGACCGCACGAAGTCGAGGCACGTCGCCTCAGGGAAAAGGTGGGTCGCGGCGATGATGGCCAGCGCGCCGATGAGGGACAGGAGGTAGCCGCCGACCGTCCCCTCCCAGGTCTTGCCGGGGGAGAGGCGCGGGCACATCTTGTGGCGGCCCAGGGTGGTGCCCACGAAGTAGGCGCCCGTGTCCGAGAGCTTGGTGATCAGCGCCAGGGCGAAGGCCATGAAGACGCCCGCCGAGACGTCGAACTTTGGGTAGAGCGCGATCGGGACGAGGAAAGAGAGCAGGTAGGGCACGTAGATGAAGGCGCCGACGGCCAGGGCCGCCGTCTCCATCGGCTTCTCGATGCGCCGCGAGAGGAGGATGCGGAAGAAGAGCACCATCACGAAGACCGGCAACAGCACGAAGGGCAGGAGGTTGCTCAGCATCAGATTCGAGGCCCCCCCGTCGCCGAAGCGCAACGGCAGGTACATGGCCAGATACCACAGCGCCGTCATGAGCGCCATCGAGAAGAAGGGGAGCACGTAGCCCACGCGCTTGAGCATGGAGCGCAGCTCAAAGAGGCAGAGCAGGGCCGACGCCGCCAGCAGGATCACCAGCGACCACGGCGGCAGGAGGAAGATGGCCGCCACCCACAGCGCGGCCACCGTCAGCCCGCACACCACGCGCGCGGCCTTGGGGCCACGCTTCCCGGGTTGCGCCGCGCCCGCCTGCGCCTGCGGCGCCGTCGGGTCCGCGCCGGAATCCCGCACGGTCAAATCGGTTGTTGGTTCGTCGCTCATCGCTGCGTTCCTTTCTCGGATTTGCACCATGATAGCAGATTGCGCCCCAAAAAGGAAGCCCGATGCCCCGCACCGGTGCAGGGGGCCTTCCGGGGGCGGCATCCGCGAACCCTTAAGGGTGTGCCTCGGACCCCTAAGGGTTTGGCGGGGGGCGGGTCAGTCGGCGTAGAGGGTCTGGGGGGCGGCGCGGGTGATGGTGAGG
>DVOR01000057.1 GCA_018713405.1 Candidatus Spyradenecus faecavium
GCATCGCCATGTAATCATCCGTCGTCCGCGCGATCATGTGGATATGGGGCTCAATGATCGGTTTCATGCAAAACCTCCTTGCAAACATCCCCTATATTACCACAAAATCCCCCCCTCCGTCCCACCGCCCCGCGAAGTGCGACCCCTTTCGGGGAAAGGTGGGGACACAGAGACGCACGGAGGAGGACAGCGACTCACAGAGACCCATGCACAAACGAACGATGTGTTGCCCTTGCAAAAAAGCGACTTACGAAGGGAGATAGGAAAGACGACAAAAAGAGCCCCGGGGACGGGGCTCTTCGAAAGTCCGCAAACGGGATGGCTTAGGCCACGCGACGGCGGAGCGCCACGCCCGCCACGCCCAGCGCCAACAGCGCCAGCGCCGTCGGCTCGGGAAGGACGGCCGTGTACAGCTCGTCAGGGGACAACGCTTCCCCATTGAGGTAGTAGATACCGTCGTAAGCGGCGGTGCCACTGTAACCATACTGGTTTCCACCGTTCCCGCCAAAGGCGCGATCCCAAAGGATGGTGTCGATAGCGCCGTCAGCAAGCGTACCTGTAATAGAGGCGATCTGCTGGCCGTTCACACTGAAGACGACCGTGGTGGTGCCTTCGTCGGCGCCGGCGGCGATGGTGAGGCCGAGGATGTAGTCGCCGGCGACCACCGCCGGGGATTCACCGCTCGTCCAAGTGACGCTCTCCGCAGGGAGATTGCCACCGTTCCAGTTATACCCGGCGAACTGCCACTTACCATTGGCGACGCCGATGGTGACACGGTTCGTGCTTCCGCTGGCACCGCTATTGAAAGCGAGCAGAGTGCCGTCACCGATAGTGCCAGTCAAGGAGACGGAGACGGCAAAGGTCGCCGCAGTGGAAACCGCCGCGACGGAGGCTTGGCCGGGGGCGTTCACAGTGGTGTTCGTGTACGTCCACGTCACCTCGCGCGCTTGGGCGGCGGAGAGGGCGAGGGCGGCGAAAGCCGCAGTGAGGAGGGTCTTTTTCATGTGTGGAGGGGTCTCCTGGTTCGCCCTGACAGGGAACGGAGGCAGGCATGGGGGCGAAAAAACGTGCCCAACTCCGATGTTGCCTGGAGGTCTTAGGAAACCCGACTAACGACAGCGAAGCGGGCACGCGATACCGCGTGCACACAGTCGGACGGTTAGTCGAAAAGTTCCTAAGTTTCCAGACAGGTCCTTGTGCGTCTGCACAACTGATTGCGTCGGCTCTCCCAACGCGTGCCAATAAGATACCAACACTGAGCATCCAAACGCAAGACTTTTGTGCGCGCAAACCTAAGAAAAGAGTAGGGGAGGGTGGGCGGTTGCGTGGGGTGGGGCAGCGTCGACACGTTCAAGCCCACTGCCCAGCCCATCCGCGTGCGGCGAGGCGCCTCGGCTGGGCCGGGAAGGTCCCACCGAGAAACCCCAAGGGGCAGTTGGCGGCTTGGAGGTTTGGAGGGTTGGAGGCTTGGCTGTCGCGATTCGCCCCGCTTCTGTTCAGGACCGGCTCCCCCAAAAAGTCGAAGGTGAAACCCTAAGGGGTCGGGGGCGAAACCCTAAGGGGTTCGACCCAAAACCCTAAGGGTTTCGAGGCAAACCCTTAAGGGTTTCAGAAATTCATCAGCACTTATGCAGAATCCGCCTCTCGTCGGGGCGGATTCAATCTGCGGAATCTGCCTTTTCTTCCAGGCAATCCTGCCGGCGGCAGCCGGCCCCCAATCTGTCCCAATCTGCGGAATCTGCGGTTCCCGGAATCCAGAGGTTCTGCGTGCGGCTGCACGCCCTCAATTCGCCGGCGATCCGCGAAATCCGAAGTTCTCTTGCGTTGTGCGTGTCGCTGTGGTTCCCGGTTCCTCTCCGTGAACCGATGCGTCTCCCAACCTGTCCCCGGACACCCCTTGGAGAACAACCCGGCCTGGCGTCCCGTAACCGTGGGGGAGGGGGTGGAAAAGGCTTAACATTACATGTCGCATAAGCATGGTTCTGTTGTTAAACGCAGGATATTTTCTTGACGCATAGGGAGATGTGCGACGTTCGTCCTACCGTGCCGTCTGGACGTCTCAGTCAGGCACGTCCGCAGGACGTGCCGGGGGTGCAGGGCGAACTTCGCCCTGCCGGGGCGTGGGGCAGCGCCCCCCCCCCTCAAACCTCTCTCTCATCCACCCTTCGTGTTCCTTTGTGGTCCTTCGTGGCCTTCGTGTTTCCCCCGGACACCACTGGCGGGACGGCGGGATCAGGCGATGATGGTCTCGGCGACGAGGACGCGTTCGGGGGGCGGGGTCGCGGAGAAGGTGAAGGCGGAGGCGGCCTTTTGGAGGAGGTCGGCGGCGCGGGCTTCGGTGTCGGCGCAGAGGTAGCCGAGGGGTTGGCCGGGCTCGACGCGGTCGCCCTGCTGGAGGAGCGCGTCCAGGCCGGCGGCGGGGTCCGGGGTGTCGGTGACCTTGACGCGGCCGGCGCCGAGCTCGAGGGCGACGCGGCCGATGGCCTCGGCGTCGACGTGCGCGACGTAGCCGCCGCGGGGGGCGGGGA